>JALRGB010000667.1 GCA_023253575.1 Verrucomicrobiales bacterium | reverse complement strand
CTTGACCTCTGCTGGCATTCGGATGTAGAGACTCATTTACGAACACCCTCGAACTTTCTCAGTTCTCCCTGCGTGAGAAGTTCCAAATCCTGCATTCGATTTGGGAGGATCTTCGCAGCACCGTTGACCGCTATGAAGTGCCCCAGTCTCACAAGGACATCCTGGATGAGCGCCGCCGACTAAGCGCAGGTGACCTCGACGTTTATCCAACTCCGCAGTGCCCCTTGCCCATGAACTTCGATCAGCTCTACAACGAATCTCTGGCATTACTTGAGGGCAAGGGCATCCAGAAGGACGAGCAACAGTCATTTGAGATTAACCGCAAGGCAGCCGTCGAGGGGCATGCCGACGCCACTCTAGCTATGGGGTGGTTCTACCTCAACGGGGTCGGAGTAGCCCGCTCCATTTCGGACGCTATCACTTGGACAAAGGCGAACAAAACGGATTCACGCAACGGCTCGTATGGTATCTGTCATGCCATCGGCGCTTCCCGCTCGCCGTTGCCTAATCCGAAGCACTCCGTTGATTCTTAGGTGGTGGCTGCGGGCTATTGGCGTTCGAGCCAGAGGTAGTCTAGGCCGACCAAGAAATTCTTCACGGCTTCGGGATTGGCTCCGGTGATTTCGATGGTGAGTTGGTGTTCCCCTGGGGCCAGCGTGCGCTGCCCCAGAGTCAGCAGCGGGGTAGTTGTCACCTTCCATCCGAAGAAGTCGATTTGCTGAGGGGACAGCGGTGTGCCGTCGAGGTGAAACCGGGCGACGGCATAATCTGGGGCGCGGCTGAAGACGGCTTTGATGAGGTAATTGCCGGGCTGGGTGACGGGCAGGGCGAGGGTGAGGCGGTCTCCGGATTTGGCTCCCTGCCACCAGAGTTGTTCATCTCCGGACCAGCGGCTTTCGCGGAACTCGGACATTTTTTGGATGGTGACCGCCCCGCTGGAGGCCTCGATAACTTTGAGAGTTTCCCCCTCGAGGGCACCGGGCACGCGCATGACGTCATCGACGGGCCCTTCGCCGGGCAGGGGCACTTGGCTGGGGCTCGCCAGATAGGCCACCAAATCACGGACTTGTTCTTGGGTCAGGGCAGTCAGCAGTCCCATTGGCATCATGGAGACGCCCGGGCGCAGCGCCTCGGCGATGTCGCTTTTGGCGATGACTTCTTCGGCGGTCACGGTCTGGACGGTGAGGGCAGAGGCGGTAGTTTTGCGGATCATACCGGCCACGCTGCGACCGTCCCGGAGAGTGAAGACATTTAACTCATAATCGGCACCGATGAGGGCATTGGGATGAATGACATTTTCGAGGATGTAGTCGAGGTTAGCGCGGTTCGAGCCGGTCAATTCTGGCCCGATGTTTCCGCCTTGGCCGAAAAGCGTATGGCATTGGCCGCAGGACGTGGCGTAGAGCACGCGACCGGCGCGGCGATCGGCCCCTTTGAGAAAATCCGGAGTCAGCACGCCTTTCCATCGGGCCATTTCCGCGGCGGCCATGCTGGCGAGGTCACCGGCGGCTCCGACCTTACCCCAAGTGGCTTCCAGACTGGCGGTCAGCGCCGCGTCTTTGAAATCGGCGATTTGTCGAGCCACGAAACTGGGGACTTCGGCGCGGGCGATGGTGCCACGGGCCACGGCGTCGAGCAGCGCGGACGCCCACGCGGTGCGGGTGGCGAGGGCGTTGATGGCGGCGGCTTTTTCTTCGGGCGAAAACCCGGGGTAGAGCGAGATCACGGCGGCGGCGGTGGGATCGTTACCGTCGGTTTTTTCTGAGGCGGCCGGCGCCATAGCCTGAAAAGTCAGGCCGCGGAGGGCGCTGAGGCGCATGGCTTCATCCGTGAGCAAGCTGAGAAGCAGCGGGCTGAGTTCCGCATCCCGTCCTGAAATCAATGTTTGCAGAGCGTTTTGGCGGCGTGGCAGCGGCAGAGCGGCATCCTGCACCTGCTGGCGCAGCTGGGGAAACACGCGTTGATCGCCAAAGGCCACGGCGAGGGCGGTGCGCATGTCACGCAAGGCGCCGACCTGCTCGGCGGGGCCGGCATCGAGGGCGATGACCTCCTCGAATCTGGCATAAGCACCGTCCCACGACGCGGGCTTGACCAGACCTGTCCGTCCTTTAAGACCATCCAGCGTGGCGCGCGCCAGAACGGCCAGTCCGTCCCCGGTTTGCGCCCGAGCCATGGCCGTGAGCAAAGTGGCCAGCGCGGCGTCATCCCCCATGTCAGCCACCCGCCGGGCGATGTGTTGCGAGACAAGTGGGATTTTGGAAGTGGCGGCTAGCTGCAGGGCACGTTCAGGATCAGCGGGCACGCACGGTTCAATGGCGTACCAGTACATTTGCGGAAGGTTGTGATCATCGGCATCCGCGGCGTGTTGGAGCAGGCCCTCGACAAATGACCAGCGTCCAGCCACCGGGATGCGTTGCAAGGCACTGGCCAGCTTGAGGCGGTCACGAGGGGAACCGGAGGCGACCGCCGCCGCCGCGAGAGAATTGAGATCGGGCTCGCCGTCATTCTGATCGAAAAGAGAGGTTTCGCCCCACTGACCAGCGGCCATCCGCTCGCGACCCGTGCGCTGAGCGGCGCGGGCCAGCCATCCATTGGTCGATTTCGTGGCCTTGCTGATGGCTTCGTTCGGCAGAGCGGCCACGTTCCCCTGCCAGGGATTCCAAGTCGACGTATATTTGACACGATAGAGCCGACCATTGGAACGGTCCCAAATCTCCGGCTGGGTTCGATGGCATTTTTGCTGATCATACCAGTCGATAAAATACACGGCGCCATCGGGACCGACCTTGAGGGCGACCCCGGTGAAGTTTGGATCGTGAGTTTTGAGGAAATCTGGCAGGTGTTTGGCGACATACCCAGAGCCGGACGGCACGAGGTTTTCCTGATTGATGCGCTGGCCGTGAATATTAAACATCATGGCGCGCCCCCGATAGGCCGCGGGAAAGTTTTCCCCATTGTAAACGAGCAGGCCGCAATGCGCATGCCCCCCACCTGCCTCATCCGAAACCCCATTTCCAGAATGCGGAGTGGTGCCGACAAAGTGCTGATGGTCAGCGATCGTCTCGATGTTAGTGTAAACGAAAGGGTTAAAATGCCCAAGCGGGTTTGACTGCCGCAGGTAATACCCGCCTTGAATGATGTGCCAGAAATGCGGGATGACGCACGCTTCGGCGAACCAGTCGCCCGCCTCATTGAAATCGAATCCCCACGAATTGGACGTGCCATGGGCATAGATCTCAAAGGTGTTTTTCACCGGATGAAACCGCCAGTACGCGCAATTCAGCGGAGTGCGCGGCGCGCCCCGGCCCTTG
>JALRGB010000664.1 GCA_023253575.1 Verrucomicrobiales bacterium | reverse complement strand
TTTTTGAGTTCAGCATTCTCTTCGTTCTGAGATTCAGGGGCCTGATCGAATTCGATCTGACTGTCGTCGTAGTTGACGAAGACATCCAAGTGATGGCGCAGAATGGCGCTGGCCTGCGTCAGGGCGTCATGCGGCGTGATACGACCGTCGGTCCACACATCCAAAATCAACTTATCGAAGTCCGTCTTCTGGCCGACCCGCGTGTTTTCCACCGCGTATTTGACCCGGTTCACCGGTGAGAAAATCGAATCAATCGGAATCACCCCGATCGGCGCATCCGCCCGCTTGTTTTCTTCACCTGTGGCAAATCCGCGACCGACCCGGATTTCCAAGTCCATCTCAAATTTTACTTTGCGATCGAGCGTGCAGATGTGCTGGCCCGGGTTGATGACTTGGTAGCTGGCGTCTTCCTGGATGTCGCCGGCAGTCACAATACCTTCGCGATCAACGATCAGACTGAGTTTCCGCGGGTCTTTGTTCTCGAAGTGGCGGAACCGAACTTTTTTCAAGTTCAGCACGATATCGGTCACGTCTTCGACCACGCCGGGCAGCGTACAAAACTCATGCGGGGCCCCTTTGATTTTCACGGAGGTGATGGCTGCGCCTTCGAGCGAGCTGAGTAGCACCCGGCGCAAGCTGTTGCCGAGGGTGTGGCCGTAGCCACCTTCAAATGGTTCAGCCACAAACTGGGCATAAGCATCGGTGGCCGACTCTTCATCTTTTTGAAGGCGATTCGGCATTTCGAAACGTGACAGACGGACAGGCATGGTACAATTCAGGGGTGTGCCGGGTTTCCCTTGGCGAGCTCAGCAAAGAGAATCATTTCCTCTTCTGCCCAAGGACCTACGGCGCGTGATGGTGGCTCGCGCGAACGCGTATACTGCGAAGAACGGCCAGCTTGTCAATCGCACGGTCACACCAATCTCAAAAACGCCCCGATGACTGCCGCGGTGACAGCTCGCCATGGACTTGAGTGGCCCCACCGGGGCAAGGGCAAATCCAGCGCCGAAGAGAAGGCTCTGGACTTGATGGGCTGAGCGCGGGTCAGGCCGGGGCCGTCATCGACTCGGGGCCGTTGACTTGGGCACCGACGCGCAGACGAAGACCATTGAGACGAATGAAGCCGCTGGCGTCGTCTTGATTGTAGGCTTTGGTCGGATCGGCCTCCATGGTCGCGATGTGCGGGTTGTAGAGGCTGTGGGCCGATTTGCGACCGGTCACATAGATGCCGCCTTTGTAGAGTTTGACGCGGACGGTGCCGCTGACATTGCGCTGACTTTCGGTGACCAGCGCCTGCAAGGCGAGGCGTTCCGGCGCATACCAAAACCCATTATAAACAAGCTGTGCGTACTTGGGAATCAATGAGTCACGAAGATGCATGACTTCGCGATCCATCGTTAGCGACTCAATCTGGCGATGAGCATAAAGCAAGATCGCCCCGCCGGGAGTTTCGTAGACGCCACGTGATTTCATGCCCACAAATCGATTTTCCACCATATCGACCCGACCCACACCGTGACGGCCGCCGATTTGATTGAGCAAGCGCATGACTCCGAGTGGATTGAGCGGAGCACCATTCACGGCCACACACTGGCCTTGTTCGAACTCGAGTTCGACGTGTTCTGGGGTGTCGGGCGCGTCTTCTGGGAGGACCGAAAGCGTGGTGAAGTACTCCCGATTTTTGAGGTCGTATGAATCGTACCACGGATCTTCCAGAATACCAGCTTCGTAGCTGATATGCAGCAGATTGCGATCCATGGAATACGGTTTTTTCGCGCTGGCCTGGACCGGGATTTTTTTGGCGGCGCAATAATCGATCATTTCCTGCCGCCCAGGAAACTGGGTGCGAAACCGTTCGTCACGCCAGGGGGCGATGATGTCCAATTCGGGAGCGAGGGCGGCCGCAGTCAGTTCAAAGCGCACTTGATCATTGCCCTTGCCTGTAGCGCCGTGAGCGATGGCATCAGCATTCTCCTGCCGCGCGATTTCCACCATGCGCTTGGCGATCAAGGGACGCGCAATGCTGGTCCCCAAGAAGTACTGCCCCTCATAAATGGCTCCAGCCTGAATAATCGGGAAGATGAAGTCGCGGGCAAATTCCTCTGCTAGGTCATCAATGTAAATTTTCGAGGCCCCCGTCTGCTTCGCCTTCTCTTCAAGCCCGTTCAGTTCATCTTCCTGGCCGACGTCGGCGCAGAAGGCGATGACTTCGGCCTGATACGTGTCTTTGAGCCAGGATAAGAGTACCGAGGTATCGAGACCACCGGAGTAAGCGAGAACGATTTTCATGCGGGCGCGTCCTAGCACGCTGACCGGCCGTTGTCATGCGGATTGTCCAATCACCCCCCTGTTCCCGGTTTTAAAAATCGTACTGAGAAGACGCGAGAGACGTGGAAATCACTTGCGTCGGCCGGGGGCTGTGGTATTGAAAGTCTCAACCACATCGCGGGATAGAGCAGCCCGGTAGCTCGTCAGGCTCATAACCTGGAGGTCACAGG
>JALRGB010000568.1 GCA_023253575.1 Verrucomicrobiales bacterium | reverse complement strand
GCTCGCGCATCTTCGCCACCTCGTCGCGGCGCCGGCCAAAAGGTCGAATTTTTCGAAGAAGGTTTCCAGGCTCATGAGCGGGCGACGAGGAGGGCTTGCCACATCGGGCGGATCTGCCAATCGGCGGGGAAGCCCATCTCGGGAATGAGATCGGGGTGCAGGGTGCGAATCAGGCGGATGAGGCGCTCTGGCCAGTCCGTGGCGGGATCGATGCAGCGGAGTAGGTGGATGAGAATGACGAGGGTGTTATGGATTTTGCCCTCTTGCTTTGGCAGCAGTGGGTCCTCGAAAAAGTTCGGACGGAGGTGCGGCGGCTTTTTGCGCGGGAGCTTGAACTTGAAGACGAAGAGGCGGTTCCAGAGCCGGGAGTGATGGGCGGCGGTGTTTCGCAGCACACTGAGATGGTGCATGAGAGAGCAGAAGGCCTGCTCATCCATGCCAAAGGGCGCGGCGATGGCCTGACGGATGGCGGACTGGCGCAACTGGCTGAGAAGCGTGGAAATATTCCCGAAGGAGGCGATCTCCACGATGACCCAGGCGGGCGGCCAAGGCATGAGGAGCGTGCCGCGATGGTGCTTGATAAAGTCTTCTTTGCTGCGCTCCATTTCATCGTGAAGCTTCACGAGTGTCCGGGCATAGACGAGCGGTGTGGAGAAGTGCGCATTCTCCAGGTAGCCCAGCGGACCGAGCCGGTGACCGACCTCATAGGCCCACCGGGAGCGCAGGGAGATTTCCACGCTTTTGCACGCCTCAATGACAAGATGGCGCAACTGGCGGTCGAAAGTGTAAAGCGCCCAAAGCTGCTCAAAGGTGGTGCCTAGCCGAAATACATCCCGGTTCCCCGGAGGGGTGAAGGGAAAGCGGTAGGGCGAAAGACGGTAATAGTTGTGATGCTCCAGACAGTGCAGCGCAGAAGGCTCATCTGCGACGACAAGGCCACGTGCCTTGAGCAGGTCGAGCTGCTCTTGGTAGGTGTGGGCGTCCTTTGACTGGCTCATGACCTGCTCCTTTCTATGGCGATGCCCAGAAATGAAGAAACCCCCCTTGGTGCGCATCGTGGAGAGGCGTGGGGGGTGTTATTAAAACCATCATCCGCACATTGTGCGATTTGGCAAGACTTGATTTAACGTCAGTCCAGCTCGCGTGAGGGCTTACGCGTCCGCCTAAAAGGAATTTGCTTTGGGGAGCCGGCGTTGGGAAGGGAAAGCGGTTGGGCGAACGGGACACCTGCCATGATTGATCTGATGCTCCTGCCGCCATCGTTTCCGCACTGCCGAGCTGCCGATGAGGGCCTAGGAAGATCGACCGCTGGCACCGACCGATCGATCGAAGAATGGTCGGCCCTATCACGCGCGATGATGCAGACGAGCGAAATCTGCATTGCACACGACTCAATCTCAGGCTTCCACCCGCCCACCATAGCGGCAGCCGCCCGCCGCCAGCGCTATTTTTCACCACCCGCCCGTCAAAAAATCTCGCCGCAGCCACCCCGGCCGTGGTTACAATCCGATCGTGAGCATGCGTCATCTTTTTTCTCTCACGCTGGCCATGATGCTGGTCGCGCCCGGCCTGCCAGCCCGAACGGTCATCAATGAGATCATGTATCACCCGGTTGAGAAACCGGCGTTCGATGCCGCTGGCGATCCGGTCATGGACCTGTCCGACGATGTCCATGAATTTATCGAGCTAAAAAACGACGGCTCAGAGCCAGTGGTATTGGCAGGCTGGCGATTGGCGGGCGGCGCTGATTATGTATTTCCCGCGGGCACCACCGTGCCCGCAGGCGGTTATGTGGTGGTCGCCAAGCATCCGGACCGGCTGGAGGCGGTCACTCCTTATGCTCTGTCACCCGGCACGGTGTTGGGCCCATGGGACGGAGGACTCGGCAATCGCGGCGACACCGTGCGTCTGGAAAAACCCGACGGGAGCGTGGAGGATGCGGTCTCGTATGAGAGCGCCCTGCCCTGGCCTATCGGTGCCAATGCGTTGGGCGCCGAGTCCGACTGGACCGGCATCGATGAAAGCCAACACCAATACCGTGGACGATCACTCGAACGAGCTGCGGTAGCATGGGCGTCGAACGACCCGGCCAACTGGCTGGCCTCGCCGCTGGCCGCCGGCCCATCCCCCGGCCGCGCCAATGCCGTCACGCTCCCCGCTCCTCTTCCGGTGGTGACTGCCATCAGCGCCGTGTCCGCAACCAGCGGGAGCACACTCATCCGCGCCAATGAACCCGTGCGCATCGAAGCACGGTTTTCTTCGCGCGGGACGGGTGTGCAGGCTGTGCAAATCGAGTATTTCAAAGATGAAACCAACGCCACCAACGAGGTAAAATCCACGCTACCCATGAGCGCGGTGGCGGACCAGCCAGGCCTCTGGCGCGCCCAGCTCCCGGCGCAGACAAACCGCAGCATCACGCGCTACCGCTTGCTGGCTGACCATGGCGCGGGTCCGGCTTACGCTTCGCCACGAGCGGACGATCCCGGGCCATGGCATGCTTTTTTCGTCTCGCCAGTGCGCAACAGCACTCGAGCACAATACGATGTTTTTGTCTCAAGCGCCTCCCTCTCCACGCTTTCATCCAACATTTCTCGCAGTCCGCGCCGCATCGTCAATCCTGACCCGCCTGGTAAATTGCGCGAGTCATGGAATGCCACCCAGCCGGCCACGCTGGTCCGTGACGGCCGCGTCTACGATGTGCGGATCCGCTACCACGGCAGTCGCTATAGCCGTAATCCCGGACGCAATTCGTTTAAGATTCAATTCCCCCGGTACGCACGTCTCGATGGGCTTGAAGGAATGTTTTTCAAGGACAAAGGCGACGATCATCGGATCGGCTCGCAGCTGCACCGGGCGGCCGGATTGCCAGCCCTGAGCTCGCGTTATGTGGATCTTTATTTAAATACCGGCTCCGTCCTGCAGCGGCTGGAGGTTCCGGAAATGGATGAAAATCATTTCGAGAAATTTGCTGCAGCGCAAGCTGCGCGCTTTCCCGGCTCCGCGGTGGAACCCACCGGAGAATTCTACAAATCCACCGGGGTCGTGCCGTTTGAAACGGCGGGCGGCATCGGAGCCACCAGCGTTTATGTGCGAAGTGGCGAAGGTCCTTACTACATCGGCAATTGCGCCCCCATCCCCGAAAAAAGCGGATGGTCCCAGCGGCAGCGGTACGAACACACCTACGGTGCGCAAATGCACCAGTGGATCGGCGGGCGCGATACCCAAGCCATGATCACCGGCCTGTGGACCGCCCGCGGCGACTCCCCCACCAGCCCGAACCCAAACCTGCCCGCCCTTCGGGCGTGGCTTGAGGAAAACTTCGATGTGGATGCCACCCTCCGCTATATCGCCATCCGCAATTGGTGCGCCCCCATCGACGACGCCACCCACAATCATTTCCTCTGGCGCCGGTCCAACGGCCGCTGGGCCATGCTGCCGTGGGATCTCGACGGTGAACTGGTCAACAGCGGGCAGTCGATCTATTGGGACGAATACGCCGTGCCCCAGCCAGACACATTACGCGGACCGCAATGGATTAAAGATTCATTTTTGAAAGCCTGGCGCGAGGAATACAAGCGCACTCTCTGGTTGTTGAACAACACAATCCTACGGCCCGCGAACTTCGGAGCCACCGGCTACAATGGGGCTCAGTCATTCGCCACGGCGCGCCATGCCAGCGTCAATGCCCAGCTCGGATTGGGAACTTTTTATCGTCCTCTCACGCCGGTGGCCACCACCCCGGAAGCAGGCGCCTCCGTGGCCGCCGGCGCCATGCTCCAAACTGCCGCCTACGCTCACGAGGCCCCGGCCCCGGCCCCAACGCCGAGTCACGCGTCCACGACCTGGATGATCCGCGCCGCCGACAGCACCTGGGAAACCCCCGTCGTCCGCCACACCTCCACGTCCGCACTGACATCCTTCCCCATCCCGTTTTCCTCGCTCGTCTTCGGCTCGACCTACTTCTGGAAATGCCTGTACACCGATACCGACGGCCACCCGTCATTCGAAAGCCCAGAACAATCGTTCATCTTCGGCACGCCCTCCAACATCAGCCCGAACGTTCGCCTCAATGAAGTTTTCGCCCGC
>JALRGB010000554.1 GCA_023253575.1 Verrucomicrobiales bacterium | reverse complement strand
CGTACTTTCCGTCGTACTTTCCGTCGTACTTTCCGTCGTACTTTCCGTCGTACTTTCCGTCGTACTTTCCGACTCACTTTCCGACTGATTCACTGCGGGGGAAAGCGGAGCGGGTGGAGAGGTGATGGCAGTATCCGCTTCTGGGGAAGAGACAGAGGAAGAGACAGGGGAAGAGGCAGGAGAAGCGGACGGGGGCCGGACAGGGTCACTGGTCACGTCTTCGGCCAGCAAAAGAGCCATGGTTTCTTGAGCTTGCGTTTCCTGAGCCACGTCATCGACTGACGGGGAGAGCGCGGACACGGATTCTTGGCCCACGGACGGTCTCGATGATTTTCCCGCCGGAAGCAGGGCCGCCAGCACCGAAGCTGTGGCCCACAAGGCCAGTGGAGGAATGGGGGCGACCCACCACTGGTCATGAACAAACACCAAGAGCAGTCCCAGCCCGAGCGCAAGCATCCCTCCCACCGCAAAAACCGGCAACCAACGGCGGGGACTCAGCAACAACAAACTACCCAGCGCAATGAGGCCAGCCCAACCGCCCCACTGCCACAACAAGGGCGGCTCCCGAAGGTGCATTCCAGCCAGCGAAGCAGAGAGAGCGCGCGCCATGACTTCAGCCTCAGTCCACTCGCCTGCCGCCGCCCCGCCCACCTGAAAACGGGGCGTATTCTCACCCGCCTCCCCCAGCACCACCAGCGCGCCTTCCACAGCGCGCAGCGCGTCCATCTCCTCCGTTCTGCCGGCCAACAATTTGGCATCGCGATCAAGATCCAACAACAACACCCCGGCATCCACCCGGCGCAACGGCGGAGCCAGCCGGGTGGAAAGCGCGAGTCGCCCGCCCGCATCCACCGGTATCTTCACCGAAGCCCCCACCGACAGATGATGACTGGACGAAAGCGACACCTCGGCAGGAGCGACATTGAACCATCCCGCCAGTGCCTGCACGACAAACGAAGGCACAATCTGCCCGTCCCGACGCGCCACCAGCGGAACCATCAACGCACTGCCGCGGCGCACCACCCCCTCACCCAATTCAATGCGCGTGAAACCAACCGCCTTGCCTCCTCGCAATTCATCACTTGGCATCTGGCCAGCCGCCGCAAACTCTGGAATCTGAGACACATCCACTCCTTCCGCCGAGATCGGACCAAGCCCCGTCCCTACGGCACCCCCGCCCACCAGATCCATCCCCTCCCCCAGCCCAGCCTGCAACGTGCACGCCAACACCCCGCGCGGCAAAAGCGCAATGCGCTCGGCCAGCGTGGCCGCATCCAATGACTCCACCCCAGGCCACGCCAATAACGACTGCACCGCCACCGCCCGCGGCTGCCGCCGAATTAAACTCTCAAAAATCAAAGCATAATCAAGCGGCGCCGGCGGCCAGCTCTCAAATGGCAAATCACCACGCCGTAACTCCACCAATACCACCGGAGGAACCGGTAACACCGGCCCCTGAAAACGCTGGAATCGATCCAAAACCAATCGCTCCCAGTCGTCAAATGTCCCGCGCGCCTGCTCGCGCTGCAGGAAAAACCCAAGACCCCCGCAAATCAGCAGAAACATGAAAAATCGACGAATCATGGCTGGAAACAAAAACAAAGAAAATCAGGTAGTTCCATGGCCGAGATAAATCCAGTCGACGCCTCAAGCCGTGGCCGCACGAGCCAGTTCTTCACACTTGCGCAAATCCATCTTGCCGCTAGCCAGTACCGGAATTTCGGAAACACGCAGAACTTTTTTGGGAATCCAAAGCGCTGGCACCCCACGATCAAGCAGGGCATAACGCAGCTGTATCAATTCTTGATTGTAGGTTTCACCAGCCACCGTGGAAAGCAGCACCAGCGCTTCCCCTTTGTCTGGATCCGGCACTCCAACCACAGCGATTTTTCGTTCATCTTCACCTTCAAGACCGAGGGCCCGGTTAATGTGTTCTTCGACAGCTTCATGCGGGACCATCTCTCCACCGATTTTGGAAAAGCGGGAGAGGCGGCCTTCGATGAAGAGGAACCCGTCTTGATCGAGCCGGCCCAGATCTCCGGTGCGCAACCATCCGTCGCGCAGGACTTCTTCGGTGCGACGCGGCTGATTGAGGTAGCCGGCAAACACATTGGCGCCTTTGAACCAAATAATCCCCTGTTGATCCAAGCGCAGGGGTTCTTCCGTCAATGCGTCCGTAATGCGAACGGCTATCCCCGGAAGCAGCTGCCCCACCGAACCAGGACGATGACTGGGTAGCACTTCGCGGCCGTCAGCCGGTGCGGCCAAAGTCGGCAGATTAACATTGCTCGCCGGCGATGTTTCGGTCAATCCATACCCTTCCATCACGTCTTTGCCAAAAGTCTGCTTGAACGCAGCCGCCAAGCTGGAGGGCAGCTTCTCCGCGCCAGTCACAATCAAACTGAGCGATTCCAACTGCTCGCGCTTCGCCTTGCGCAAATAACCTCTTAAAAATGTCGGAGTGGTCAGAAGCAGGGAAATCCGGTGCTTCTCAATCAGGCCAGCCAGCTTCGGCACGTCCAGCGGCGAAGGATACGTCACCAGCCCAATGCCATCCAACAGCACCCACAACAACGTGACAGTCACGCCGAAACTGTGAAATAACGGCAGACAGCCCAACGCCTTGTCCCCCGGCCCCAGACCGATCCTTAGCCCGAACTGCGTGACGTTCGCCAGCAGGTTGCGATGACTCAACACCACCCCCTTCGGCTCGCCAGAACTCCCACTCGTAAACAACAACATGGCCTCCGCCTCCCCCCCATGCTCCGGCAACCCCAACAATGACCCAAGCACCGCCGGCGGTAAAAACCGCGCCAGTAACCCCCACTTGATCGCCGAAAACTTCAGCTCCGGCATGACGCGCTCAATCAAAATAAGCTGACGCATCGGAAACCACGGGAATTCCTGCATCTTTCGAACCACCAAGTCGACCGTCAAAATGCGATCAATACCGCTCTGCCGCATCGCACTTTCAATCGCCGCCTTGCCCGCCGTGAAATTGAGATTCACCGGAATCCGACCCGCCAATACCACCGCCAAATTAGCAATCATGCCAGCCTTGCCCGGCGGCAACACAATGCCAATGCGCGGAGCATTCGTTTCTTTTTTAATGTACTGACTCAACGCCAATGCCGCCGCCAAGACTTTGTCATACGTCAATTCACTGCCGTCCATCCCGTCGACCACCGATGCCCGCGTCCCACAACGCTTGATACCCCGCAGCAACGCCTGCCCTAAATGACCATTCCACGCCGCCCGGCCCGAAAACACCTCCTCGCCGACACGTAATAACCCGTCCCACAACGCCATCACATCCAATGACCCCGGCTGAATCACCGTCCCGGGCAACAACACAGAGTCCGGCCCCGGAAGGTCGCGGTCACATGGCAATCCATCAACCACCGGCCGGTCGACCGCCAACGGCACCAAAGGCAGCCCCAGCTCCACCAGCCCCTCCATCGTAGCCCGCGAAAGATCCGCCAATCCGCCCGGCCACGCCTCCACCGCCGACGGCACAAAAAGCACCAGCCCTTGACGAGCCACCGCCTGCCGCACCGCCTCCACCGCCCCCGCTACCAAATCCGCCGTACCAAAACGAGCCACCACCCGCCCAGCCAAGGACCGCTCCAACTCCGCCGCCTCATCCGCATTCAGCCGAGTCGGCACAATAACCGCCCCACCAGTAGGGAACCGCTCGCGATGAAGAACCTGGATACCTTTCATAATCACAAAAAAAAGTCTGGCACACCCCGTCAGAAAAAAACAAGGAGCCTGAATCATGGGCGTATGCAGCGCCGCTTGCAACAGCAAGCACAAACCCCACCTCCCCCCATCAACTCGTCTCGTTTTTCCATGGAAATCCCACGACCACAAAAATTCACCAGCACGCACGTCAATCATGCGCATGCTTCTCCCGGGCCTCCCGGCCCCGGCCACCCACTCGTCCGGCCGCCACCCGCACGCTCACGCCATACCCGCACTCCACTCATGCCGCTCTGGGACACCGCCAATCCACAACTCAAAAACCTCGTCGCTTACGAACCAGGCAAACCCATCGACGAGGTCGCACGCGAACTCGGTCTCGATCCCTCGGAAATCGTTAAACTCGCCTCCAACGAAAACCCGCTCGGTCCGTCACCCAAAGCGAAAGTCGCCATGGCCGCCGCCATGGACCAAGCTCACATCTACCCCGACGGCGGCGGCTACCGCCTGCGCCATGCCATCGCCGAAAAATTCGGCATGAACATGAAAAATGTCATTCTAGGCAATGGCAGCAATGAAATTATCGAACTGATCGGTCACGCCTTCCTCCAGCCGGGCGACGAGGTCGTCACCGCCCAACACGCCTTTGTCGTTTACAAATTGATGGCCACCTTGTTCGGCGCCGTCACCATCGAGGTGCCCGACCCCGGATTCCAGCACGATCTCGAGGCCATGGCCGCCGCTATCACCCCTCGTACCAAGGAAATCTTCGTCGCCAATCCCAACAACCCCAGCGGCACTCTGGTCGATCAAGCCGCACTCGACCGGTTCATCGACGCCGTTCCTGAACGCGTTATTGTGATTTTCGACGAAGCCTACCACGAGTTCCTCGAACAACCGGTCGACGTCCTGAAATACATCCGCGAAGGCCGCCCCAATGTCGTCGCCCTGCGCACGTTTTCCAAAATCCAAGGACTGGCCGCCCTGCGCATCGGCTACGGCCTCGGTAACGAGGAAATCATCTCCATCCTCCAAAAAACACGCCAGCCATTCAACGTCAACGCTATCGCCCAAGCTGGCGCCCTAGCCGGCCTCGAGGACGCCGACCACCAAGAAAAAACTCGCCTGCTCACGTGGGCCGGACGCGACTACCTGCAAAACGCCTTCGCCGAACGGAAAATGGAATTCGTCCCGACCTTCGCCAACTTCATCATGGTCAAAGTCGGACACGGCACGTCCCTCTTTCAAGCCATGCTCAAAAAAGGCGTGATCATTCGCGACATGACCAGCTACAACCTGCCCGCCTGGATCCGCGTCAGCATCGGCACCCAGTCGGAAAATGAAAAATTCGTCCAAGTCCTTGACGAATGCCTCGGGCATTGAGCACTCTGACTCCAATGACCCCAGACCAGCCGCCCCCAAGCGGCCGCGAAAGCGCCCGGCCGTGCCGGTCGC
>JALRGB010000502.1 GCA_023253575.1 Verrucomicrobiales bacterium | reverse complement strand
CCCCGTGGCGCATACGGCCGGGCGGGATCAATGATCACTCTCGCCGGTGGCCCGGGACGCGCCAGCAGATCGTCGCTCCCGAGCAAATGGGTCAACGCGACCGATCCAAGCGCCGACGACGCCTGAGTGAGAAACTGGCGGCGGTCCAGCAGTCGCCGGCCCGGTCCAGAGAGAGATTCAGCAGAAAAAATCATCTACGGTAAAAAAAGAAACTCGTTGCTGTTAAAAAGCGCGCGACACAGCGGAGCCAATCCGTGCTCGCGCACCACCGGCACTGCATCAGCCAGTTCCTCCGCCGTCGGCCTGCGGCCCAAAGCCAGCTGCCACGCCCGCCCCACCTGCCGCGCCACATCATACCCCTCCTCATGCACCGCCCGGGCCGCCAATGCCTCAGCCGCCTCTAGCGAAAACCGGCTGTTAAATAAATTAAGCGCCTGCAAGGGTGTGGTCGAATCCGACCGGCGCGCCGCACTCTGGCCGCCATCAGGACAATCAAAAGCACCAAAGACCGCGTCGCGCTCACGCCGGACTTTGTGCGCGTAAATCATCCGCCTCAATCCCTCGCCCGCAAATGACTCCACCGGCTTGAACCCGCTCAAACCACCACGCTGGTCAAACATGTCAAATCCCCGACCATACATCACATACTGCAATCGCCCCCCCACCTCTAACATCGAATCACGGATAGCCTCCGCCTCCAGCCGCCGCGAAGGGAAACGCCAGAGCCACTGGACTTCAGCATCAGTCCGCCCAGGATCCACCCCGGTCGCCCCACCAGCCACGAAATTTCCCACCCGGCCGGACTGACGGTACGTCGATGACAACACAATCAAGCGATGCAGGTGTTTCATGGACCACCCTGACCGTATGAATTCATCTGCCAGCCAGTCGAGCAGCTCAGGATGAGTCGGTTTCAGCCCCATCAGGCCGAAATCACTCGGGGTCCGGACCAGTCCGGCCCCAAAGTGTCCCTGCCAGATTCGGTTCACCATGACCCGGGCCGTCAGGGGATGGTGCGGGCTGACTAGCCAATCCGCCAAAGCGCGGCGCCGATCGGCCTCGGGCGCATCCACGGGTAGCTCTAGCGTCCCCAATACTTTGGGAATGGCCGGCCCAACGTCGTCCCGCGGTTGTTCAGGGTCGCCCCGACTTAACAAGCGAATGCGGTCGGGCTGACGAAATTGACCAGCAAACACGCGCGGCACGGATTCCGCCGCTTGGATCTTTGCCTCCAGCGCCTGCTTTTCTTCCAGCAGCCGCCCGGCCAACGCCGCCTCGTCCTCAGTCAATCCGGCCATGGAAAAAACTGGTCCCGCCCCCTCGTCCGGGTTCGCCGAACGACGGTCCCCCGAGTCCGCCACCACCTGCCAGCCGCCCGCCGGCAACTCAACCTCAATCCGATACCCGGTAGCCAAACGATCGCTAAAAACGCCATCACGGTCACGCCCCCAGACGACCTGGTTGATTTCTTCTTCTTGAGGAAAATGCAGCTCGATCCACCCGCGCCCAGCTTCATTCGACATCCAGCTCCGGCTATTGCCATATTCGCCGTCATGAATAAACCGTCGTTCGTGGCGCCCGGCTTCAGTGGTATCACCCGAGGACAAAACCGTGGTGCCGCCGCTGGCCAGAGCGACATTCCGGCCGCTGGCGTCCAGCACCTCGATTTCATCGAGGCACGGCTCCAGAGTGTTGGTAGCGAGGATAGTGAATCGTAATCGCTGAGTTTTGACCGGGTGAAATCGATCGATATTCGATTTTGCGCTTACGGCCGACCGCAGTGGCGGTGTCACGGCCAGCGTCTGCCAGTCATTCGGTTGGCGGGCAGCTTCTAGCCGAAACGCAGTGGCCAGACGGTCAGAAAATCCGCCACTGCGATCGCGACTCCACACGACTGAGGAAATCCGGGCGGGTGCGGGCAGTTCGATCATCACCCAACCGCGCCCGGCCGTGTCTGCCATCCAGCTACGCGCATTCCCGTACTGCCCGTCCGTCAGATGGGCCAGCTGGTGCTGGTCTGATGTCCGGCTGCCCGAAGCCGTCACCACCGCCCCCGCGGTCGCCGCCAGATTGCGCGGCACCGGCTCGTCACTGAAAACCTCAAATTCATCAAGACACGGTTCAATCAGGCCCAGGGTTGGATGCACGAGGGTCTCATCGATCGTGAATCGCACCCACCGCGCTTCCACGGGTGCAAACGTTTCCGTATTCGCCGTGGCCACTGGCCGCGGACGATCCTCCGCCATCGGGCGCGCCAGCGGCGTGAAATTTGCCAGCTCGCGTG
>JALRGB010000472.1 GCA_023253575.1 Verrucomicrobiales bacterium | reverse complement strand
CCGCCCGCCAACTGAAGCCTGATCGTGTTCCCCTCACTACGGCCGGCGCGCACCGGCGCCCCATCGCGGCCGAATTCAATCAACCGCTCCATCCCGTCATGCCACACCATGGGCTGACCGAAATCGAGCACAATTTCATCCCGAGCCTCACTCGTGAAAACCGCACTGCGAAGGCTCGGTGCCGTCACCTCCTGCTCGGGCATCCATCCATAATGGTCCTGCTCCAGGAGCGGACTCATCAGCTCGGCAATTTGCGCATACCCCTCAAGATCAAAGTGACACAACCCACGCCCGCTGGACCCGCTGACGATCCCCATCGTTGGCATGATCCTCAGATTGGAATAAAGCGAGGGCAGGGTGCGCTGCACCTCAAGCAGCATATCGCCCGCATGCGTCCCTCCCATATTGCAGCCGCTGGGCCAGATCTGCCAAACGTAATAATTCTGAATATTGGGATAGTCCTGCTTCCAGGCCGCCGTGAGATCAACAAAATATTGCTGGTATGACTTCCAGTCGTAGTCACCCGTCGGCGAAGCCGCCCCTTGATTGTTCTCCCCCTGATGCCAGAGCACAGCCCGGACACCATGAGTCAGCCGAGCCGCCCGCAACCGGCTCAACAACCGGCCATAAAGAGTCGAGGGATCATCCGGCCGCGCGTCATCACGCTGATGCTGATCAATGCGAGTACCACCCACCGCGCCATTCATAATACAAATCGGTATTTTGTGATTTTCCACCAGCCGGCGTGCCAGCACCATCCCCCAAGCGCCAATCTGATGGTTCCCGTAATCCGGTCGACCCCAAATATGGGTGCGGACCGCCTGCCCCCAGGCCCCACGTCCCGTGCCATCATACTGGTTGCCGTAACTTCGAATCCATTCATCCCCGGCCACCGGTTCATCTTCAGCCGGGCCGTTGTTCGGACCGGTGGCTTCCGCATTCGACTGACCCTGAATAATATAAACATCACCGCAAACCAGCCCGCCCGCCGTGCGGACCACCGTCTCCACCCCGCCCGAACGCGTGCCAAAAACCGCCGTGTAACGCACCAGTCCCGGCGCCAGCGGAATAGCAAACGCATACCCCCCGTCCGCCGCCGGAGGCTGGCTTTCCTGATGCACCAGCGCACCCTCAGCCCCGTAAAGCTTGAGAAAAACTTCTTCCACCCCCGCCTCCACCCGCCCGCGGTCGTGCAGCAGTCCGTGATTCCGGTCGTTCCGCGCGTAAAATTGCCCTTCTTCCGGATGCTCGTTCCACTCAGGTGTGCGCACCACCCACTCGTCAACCGTCGGCTCGACCACCTCCAGCCGCACTTCGGCCACCGTGCCGGGCCCGCCGTTATCAAGTACCAGCCGTACCGAGATCATCCCCGAAAATTGCGATCGATTCAGCACCAGCCGATCAGATGCCACGTGCTTGATAACCGCCCCGCCATGCACACTCCAAGCATACCGAAGCACCCCAGCTCCAGCCGCGGTCATAGCCTCAAGATTCGTGATCACGGGCACAATCTCAATCGTATCACGTCCATTCCACGACTCCGGCGCCCGCAAGCTCACCACCGGCTCAGGAATCGCTTCGGTCATCGTCACCGGGACATTCAACACTTTGACCCCATCGTCATACACCGCTTTTAATTGCAAGGTGGCGTGCCGGTCGCCCGCCAGCCGCCCAGCCTCAAGCTCATAGACCAGCCGGTCGACGGCCACGATTGTTTCCACGTCGCCTTCTTTTAGGATCCAGTAAATTTTGCGCGCGCCGCCGGCTTGAGCGGTCACGGTCGCCGTCCCGCCTTCAGGCACGGTAAGAGCGGCCGGTGTGACAGAAAACTCCTTTCCGGGCGACCGCAAGATACCGACGAGCGATTGCCGTGGTTTCTGATTCTCATAGTGCGCCCGCAGCCAGTCGGCCGAATGCGCCCGCCGCGAGACGCGCACTTCATCCATGTCGCCGACATACGCATACTCGCCGCGCATACCGCCCAACGTCAGCTGCACATCATTCATCATCGACATGGCCGCGGGATGCCGATGGCTGCCGACCAGCCGGCCGTCGACATACAGCGAGCTCACCCCGCCGTCATAAGTAGCCGCCAGATGCGTCCACTGGCCCAGAATCAAAGGCACCGATCCCGCCGCCCCCGCCGGCCCGTCGGAGGCCCACGACGGCACCGGCGGCGACCCAATCATGAGCGCCACTTCGTTGCCATCACCCGTGTTGCCATTCAACCTCGTCGCATACCGCCCCCACGCCAAGGCCGCGGATCCTCCCGCCTCCGGACGTACCCAAGCCTCCGTCGTTGATGACTGATCACCCAATGGATAGGTCATGATATGATCACCCCCATTCACCCCCTGCCCCCGGCGAAACCGGCGCGCCGCCCCCACCAACCCCGGCACGACCGTCGATCCCGCATTTTCAGGCGTCAACGCCCCGGCCTCGTCCCGCAACGACTCACCCAAATGCAACACACTGGCATACCCGTAACGCGGTGAAAAAACTTCTTCTCCCCGGGACGCATCCAACGCCTCCGCACACCCCCAATGCATCGTGAATTCCTGCATCGCATTCCCCTCGACCACCGGAAATAAAACCCACACGCTCGCCGCACCCCACCCCGCATCCCACTGGTCAATCTGATGGGAAAGCCATTCCCCATTCATCGAAAACCGCACATCCTCCCCGCCCGGCCGGGCTTGGTTAAAATCAAAAGTTCCGCGGTCCAGCCGCACCAGCACCGGAAAATTTTCCAGTCGCGCCGAGGCCGGCAGGTCCGCTCCGTCCGGCGTCGTGAGCAAACACAGGGAACCAGAATATTTCCACTTTGAGAAATCCACCGCCCCCACTCCAGCACCAAGGAACTTCCGGGCCACCAGCCACTTCAAACATCCCGCCTGCCAGGCGTCCCACATCGGCCCTTGATACCCGTTTAATCCATGATCCCCGGAGGGAAGTTCCAAGTATTCGCTCGGCACTTTCTGGGCTTGCAACGCCTCGTAAAATAAACGGCTGTGATCCGGCGGCACCACCCGGTCATCAAGTGCATGCGCCAAATACACCGGCGGCGTGCGCGCAGTCACCTGCTTTTCATTCGAAAATTCCTCCATCATCGCAGCCGCCGGGTCGGGCCCGAGCAGGTTCGCCCGCGATCCCGTATGCGCCTTGTCCCCCATGGTAATAACCGGATAGACCAAAACCGCAAAGTCAGGACGACATCCGACTCGCTCAATCGGATCGTCCGCCCCCGCCACCCCATCATCAAAATGAGTGGCCGCCGTCGAGGCCAGATGCCCGCCCGCCGAAAACCCAATGATCCCAACTTTGCTCGGATCACAATTCCATGACTGGCTGCGCAC
>JALRGB010000053.1 GCA_023253575.1 Verrucomicrobiales bacterium | reverse complement strand
CTTGATGTGGCTGTGGTCGCCGATGACACCGGGGTGCCGGTGTATTTTACGACGCCCACGGCGGGACGGCCGAATACTTCTGGAGTGGCGCATCCCGGACCATTGATCACCGACACGACGCACCGCCCGGCGCTGCCCTCGATCAACGACGACCTCGTGGTCACGTGCCGGGTTATGCCGACGCTGGCGGCCGTCTCGACCGTGCAGCTTTCCTGGCGGGTGATGTTCAACGCGGTGCAACAGACGCCGATGTTTGATGACGGTCAGCACGGCGACGGGGCGGCCGGCGACGGCTCATATGGCGTGATTTTACCGAAGTCTACCTACACGCAGGGCCAGCTTGTCCGTTGGTATTTTACGGCCACGGATGTGGACGGCCAGTCCTCGCGATGGCCGCTGTTTACGCAGCCGCTCAATTCGCCGGAATTTTCAGGCACGATGATTGCTGATCCGCGCGTGACGACCGCGCTGCCGGTCTGGTACTGGTTCGCGCCTAGCACGGCCGCCGCTAATACCCGCACCGGAATCCGCGGCGCGGTTTTCTTCAACGGCGAACTCAATGACAATGTCCTGATCCGCCAGCGCGGCGCCGCCACGTCATCAGGGTCAAGGAAATTCGATTTTAATACCGGTTTCCATGCCCTGATCAATAAAGAGATCGGCCGCGTCGAGGAAGCCAACATCAATGGTACGTCGTCTGATCCAACACTCATTCGCCCGTCCATGGCATTTGAAACATTCCGCCGGACTGGCCATCCCGCCGGCATGGCCTTTCCCCTCATGCTGCGCGCCAATGCCGCCGCCGACACGTCCGGAGGCAATGGCGGGCTGGCGTATTTTGTCGAGCAGGTCGATGAACGGATGCTCGATCGCGTCGGACTCGACCGTGAAGGCGCCCTCTATAAACTCGATCAACGCAGTGATTTAAACCCGGTCTTTACTGACACTAGTAATGGCGTGCAAAAGCGCACCCGCCTCACTGAAAACAACGACGACCTGCAGGCGGTGGTCGACGCCCTCAAGCTGTCCACCCCGGCCGCCACGCGCGAACAATTCATGTTCGATCACTTTGATGTCGGCAATCTGATTAACTATCTTGCTGTGCGCGCGATCATTAATGACTCCGATGACGTCAGGAAGAACTTTTATTTTTACCGTGACACCAACGACACGCGCGAGTGGATGTTGATTCCGTGGGACAAAGACTGGAGCTTTGGTATTGCGGGTGATGGGGGCCAGTGGTGGACACATCCATTTTTTGGCGACCGCACACATGCCAAAGACAATGCCAGCCAGTGGAACCTGCTGTGGGAGGCGCTGCATACCAATCCGCGCACCCGCGCCATGTACCTGCGCCGCCTGCGGACATTGATGGATACCCTGCTGCAAGCGCCGCCGCCCGCTCCCGCCGGCGGCTACGACTTTGAAAAACGCGCCGATGGCTGGTTCGCTCCGCTCGACCCCCATACCAGTCAGACCGTCAGCTCCATCAAATCATGGCTGCCACAACGCCGCACCCAATTGTTCGTTTCGTTTCTCGACAGCCCCGCCAATGCCAATGCTTCAAGGCGCCTCATCCCCGCCACTAGACAAGATCCCGAGGCCATCGTGACCATCGGCGCGGTCGATGCCAATCCAGCCAGTGGAAATCAAGAGGAGGAATTCATCGAACTCGTCAATCCCGGGGCCACCGCCGTCGATATTTCGGGGTGGCAGATTCAGGGAGGTGTCAGCCACACCCTGAAACCTGGCAGCGTGCTGCTGCCGGGTAGCAGTCTGTACCTCGCTCGGCGAGCGTCCGCCTTCCGGGCCCGCACTTCCGGACCGCGCGGAGGCGAAGGGCGTTTCGTGCAGGGCAACTATACAGGCTCGCTCAGCGCCCGCGGTGAGGCGCTCACACTCCTTGACCCGCGTGACCCCACCACGATCGCGGACGACCGCGTGGTCGCCACCGTCATGACTCCCGCCCAGCCCACCCCGGCGCAACGCAGCCTGCGACTGACCGAAATAATGTTCCATCCAGCCACCGGCGGCACGTTCGAGGCGGATGAATACGAATATCTGGAACTCACCCACACCGGCGAAACCACCCTCGATCTGACTGGCGCTACCTTCACCCACGGCCTCACGTTTACCTTCGACCCGGCCGGTCCTATCACCTCGCTGGCCGCTGGCGCCCGGCTCGTTCTGGTCAAAAATCCGGTTGCCTTCGCCGAGCGTTATGGGGTCGGCCGGCCGGTCGCCGGCACGTTCACTGGCAGCTTGGCCAACAACGGCGAACGATTGCGCCTCATCGATGGCGTTGGCGAAGAAGTTCTTGATGTCACCTACGGCGATGAGTGGCAACCGGGTACCGACGGCGGCGGTTATGCGCTGGTCCTGCGCGACCCGGCTTCGGACTCCGGCACTTGGTCGCAGGCGGCCGCGTGGCGGTCGAGTTTGGTTTGCGGCGGCTCTCCGGGCGCTGCGGAAGCTGAGCCGGCGTTCCGTTTCGCTCCGGGCGACCTCGAGGTACTCGCGAGTGGCGACACGCTGACCGTCAATTTTCTAGGCGCTCCGGGCAGTTCCTATCTGCTGGAGAGCAGTCCTGATCTGAACATTTGGCAGGAGGAATCCACGCTGCGCACCGACGCCACGGGACGAGCGGGGAAGGAAATATCCCCGGCTCCGGTCTCTTCCCGGTTTTACCGGGTCCGTTGCGCCAATGGCCAGTGACCCAAAAAGTCGCTGGGTCGCACCCTAGGCTGGTAGGCGATGCCACTTCAGGGCAGAGAAGAATTTGAGACACCCACACGTGTCATTGGATTGGCCGTCGAATGAGTGGGTGTCTTACTTGTGTCTTCTCACATGTGTCTCATTACAGGAGCGGGGCCGCGGTGAGGCGGACTGTGGATGAGACCGGCCCTTTTAATCAGCGCGGATGGGCTCGTAGGCGGAGGAACCCGGTGGTACCGGCCATGG
>JALRGB010000366.1 GCA_023253575.1 Verrucomicrobiales bacterium | reverse complement strand
CGGTATGCCATGGACTGCCGCTATATTGGGCGGTGGCTTGGTGGATAATGCGCCAGTCGCCATAAATAAAGGTCACACCGAGCGGAGACTTGCTGTTTTTCATCCGCCGCGTCCACGCATTGCGCGTCGCCTCGGTCATCCAAAATCGATACGTCCCCAGCGCTCCCGGCGGTGTTGGCGGATCACCCCACCGGATCAACCCTTCCTCACCGTGATCCGGAAAGACCGACGACGCTGACCGCGTATCATACGCCGTCAGCGTGAAAGCCACCAGCTTGCCAGCCGGCTGAGCCGGCAACTCGGCGCTGAACCACCCCGCGCCCCGCGGCGTCATGACGATCGTGGTCCGGGTTGTCGAGGGATCCAGACGATACTGCAGGAGAACGAGGGCCAGACCGTCGGGATCCGCCACCCGGGCATAAACGGTAGCCGTCTGTCCGGCTTGGGGCAGCACCGGCCGATGCGTCACCTCGTCGATGACCGGACCCGCATTGATCATGGCCATGGAATTCGGGGCCCCGGGCGTGCCCGGAACAAGGGACGGCGGCAGGATATTGCCCGTCGCCTCCAGTGTTCCCCCCTGTAACCGCAGCAAGATTTCCGGATGTCCGCGCAGCCATTTGACGCGGGCCCGAAGAGTGGCGGTCATGCCGGTTGCCAGCTCGCTGGTCAGGGGCACCGTGATCCTGTTTCCCGCCAAATCGCCGCGTCCAGCCGCCCGCACATGCAACGACCGACGTCCGCTGAAACCAGAGGATTCCAGTGAACTGGCTTCATGCGTCCCCTGCATCATCCAAGAGGCCGTACCACTTTCAAATCCACCGTTAAGAATTCGGTTGCTGCTGCCGGTCGGGATGACCTCGACATCATCAATCAAGCACTCGCCCGCGCCCAGCAGCATCACATGCAAACGGTTGATGGGTGATCCGGAGCCATGAACCAGCTGGCCTGTCGTTTCAATCGTGACCCATCCGGTTTCGCCTGATTCGTTGCTATCCGCCCAGCTAGCGGCCCGACGGCCGTCGCTCCGCAGGTCTTTCAACTCGAGGGTCGAGCCGCCGCCATCACTCCAGCGACCCCAACGCCCGCCCGTGCCATAAGTCACTTCATCCACGACCGGAAACATCAGGTCGGCCGGATCCGACCCGCTCACTGCCACCGGCTTCCGCAAACGAATCCGCTCGCCCACTCCGCGATTTAAACTGCCGGAGAACGCCGTCACCGCCAGCTGGCCGCCCGCAGCCACCACCGTGCCGGCCGGAATCACATGGCTCACTCCCCCACTCAGCTGCCAGCCGCTCAGGTCCAGCGGGCCCGCTAACATATTGGTAATCTCGATAAACGGAGGACGACGGCTTCCCGCCGGTGGACCGAAATGGATTTCTGAAATCACCGCCTCCCGGAGCGCCGGCTCGACATTGGCCGCCCCAGGACTGCCGCTGCGCAAAACACTAAACTCCCGCGCCCCGTCCGGATAACGACCATACGTCGTGCCCGGCAACTGCGGACCAAATCGCACCGCTTCCACAACCCGGCTCCCTCCAGCGACCCCACCCGCAGGCGCACGAAAATAAATCGTGTCGCCCGTCGACTTCAAACCAAAGCCCAACTCGGTCCCACTCCAAGAAACCCACCCCCCAGGCGCCACCACCACACCCGGCGGTACCACAAAAGTCACCACCCCAGCTTCATCACTCAACGTACACCCAGCCAAATCCACCGGCACCAAGCCGTAATTATAGAGCTCAATAAAATCAACCACCCCCGCCGCCGCCACTTCGTTGACCCGCACCGCACGATAAGGATCGTCCAAAACCGGCTCATCAGCCACGGGAGAACCGCCCACCCATACACTCTGGTCCCACGAACGCGGATCACCCATGCCATAACTCGGACGCGCCAACACCAGCGAATGACCACTCCCATCAGGAGCCGCCGGCCAAGGAGTCGAAGCATCGTACGATACTTCAAAAACGACCGCTTCCGAAATATCCCGCAACCGCAGCTCGCCTCCCCCGTTGTTTAATGACCCATCCCATGGCCCTATCACATCCGTCACACCATATACGCTCATCACATCTGCCGGCACCGCCGCCACCACCAAACGCGCACCCGAAGCCAGCCGAGTGCCCGTCGGCAAGGTGTAACGGACTTCACCCTCAATACGAAAACCAGAAAGGTCTTCCGGCCAGGGCTGCGAATTATAGATTTCGATAAACTCGAGGTTTTTTCCATCGGCCCGGTCTGATGGATGATAGTGAATTTCCGAAAAGACAAACGGACCGCGACGAGTGGCCGGTCCAATCGGTTCAGCGCGAGGACGCACGAGTTCGAGCGGCGCGGGCACCGGCCGCGGGGCCGTCGTAAAGACTGTTTCCTGCGGGGCGAGCCCATTGCCTGCGCGGTCGCGCACACTTTTAAGGGTGAGCGTGTAAGAGGTATCTGGGGCCACGCCGTCCAACGTGAGCCTCAACTGGCCCGGCAGCGGTCCAGCTCCGACGCTCGTAACTGACCCGCCCGATAGCTGAAAAGTCGCACCCTCCACCTCGACCGGTTCATTGAAAGTGAGGAGAAGCTGAGTCGTCGCCACCGGCGCGCTGGTTCCGAGCAGCTGTGGGGATGTGATGTCATTGACAGTTAAAACAACTGGCTCTGTGAGGGCACCGCCGAATGGATTGTGCAGCACACAGCGAATTTCCACGCCATTGTCGACCAGAGTGACCGGGCTGAGCTCCAGCGTGGCCGATGTTGCTCCTGGAATGTCCACCCCATCGCGCTGCCAGCGGTATCCGACCGCCGCGGGCTCGACGACA
>JALRGB010000256.1 GCA_023253575.1 Verrucomicrobiales bacterium | reverse complement strand
TCATGGCGTGTGTGGGCTTGGGGGATCCAACTGCAAGCCTACGTGTTTCCACGGGCGGGAATCGAGCAATTTGGGATGCCAGCCGGTGACGGTAGGGGAGACAAGGTAATTGCGAACGTAGATGTAGAGCGGGATGACGGGCATGTCCTGCAGCAATAGTGATTCCGCTTCTTTGAGGACCGTAAAGCGTTCACCAGTGTCGCGAATGGTGCGCGCTTGAGCAATCAGTGCATCAAATTCCGGTCGGCTCCACCCAGTCATGTTGTTGCCATTGCCAGTCGTCCACATGTCGAGAAACGTCATGGGGTCCGGGTAGTCCGCCGTCCAAGCGGCACGCGAAACATTGAAGTCAAGCCGCTGTTGGGCATCGAGATAAACGCCCCAGTCCTGACTGTTAAGACCCACATTGAGTCCGAGGTTTTTGTTCCACATCTGCTGAATGGCTTCGGCAATTGTGCGATGTGACTCGCTGACGTTAAACAGAATATCAAATCGGGGGAAAGTGGAAGGATCGGGGTAACCAGCCTCCGCAAGTAGGCGGCGGGCCTCGACGGGGTCGAACTTCACGAGCCCGGGGCCGGTGTAGCCAGCGACGGGTGGGACCAGACCGGTGGCCGGGGATTGCCCGGCTTTCATGATATTTTTGGTAATGGCCTCGCGGTCGATGGCCAGCGAAAGGGCGTGGCGCACGCGCGGGTCTTTGAGCTGCGGATGAGTGACGTTGATCCGGTAGAAATACACGGCGAGATACGGGTTCTCGTAGTAACTGTCAGCTTGCTTGGTGCGCCAGTATTCGATTTTGTCGAGGGGTACTGTTTCTGTCAGGTGGAGCTGGCCATCGCGGAACATGCGTTCTTCGGCCGGGATGTTATCGATTGGGAGGAAGCGAATGCCATTGAGTTTGACGGTGGAGGCATCCCAGTAGTGGGGATTGCGGACGACTTCGATAAGGTGTTTAAAGCGCCATGTTTTCAGGGTGAATGGGCCATTGCCGACGAAGTTGCCGGGGTGGGTCCAGCGACTGGCGCGGGTATCGATTTTGCCATGGGCGAGGATGGTGGGCGGGTGGACGGGGAACCAAGCATAGTGGGTCAGCATGCTGGGGAAGTACGGGGTGGGGCCGACCAGAGTGAGGCGGAGGGTGAGTGGGTCGAGGGCGTGGGCGCCGATCGATTGCGGGTCGGTGGTTTCGCCTTTGTTGAAGGCTTCTGCTCCTTTGAGGAGGTAGAGCATGGCGGCGTATTCACCGCCGAGCGAGGGGGTGAGTAGCCGTTGGTAGGCCCAGACGAAGTCGTGGGCGGTGACGGGGGCTCCATTGCTCCATTTCCCCTCGGGCCGGAGGTGAAACGTCCATTCGTCGAGGGTGTCATTGGCTTCCCAGCGGGCGGCGGCGGCGGGCACGACGGATTCTTCGACCGGGTGGTCTGAGGTCAGGCCTTCGAGCAGCGTGATGATGAGGTGGTGTTCGGTGACGCCACTGGCGATGTGGGGGTCCAGCGATTTCGGCTCGGTGCCATTGCCGACCAACAGGATGCCTTCGCGTGCTGCCTTGCGGGCGCGCGAGTCGTGACGGCTGCAGCCGGTCAGGCCGAGGAGCGTCAAGATCAGGCCGAGGCCGGCCAATGCGGTGAGAAATCTCATTCGGGTAACGCTGTGCGGGGATGGACGGATTGCATGGAGAAAATCTCGTCAAATCCTCGGTTTCTCGATTATAATTTCTCGATTATAGTAAGGGCATGATGAGTCGAATGATGGTTCTGGCGTTCACGTGTCCGGCGGTTTTTGCGCTGGATGCGCCGGTGCCGGTATTTGAGGCGCAGGTGATTGATGACGGGATCAAGATTGGTTATGGGGTGGCGGTGGCGGACATGGATGGCGACGGGCGTTCGGATGTGGTGGTGGCAGACAAGTCTGAAGTCGTGTGGTATCAGAACCCGCTGTGGCAGAAGCATTTGATTGCGCGTCAGCTGACGTTGATGGACAACGTATGTGTGGCCGCTCGCGACATTGATGGCGACGGACGTGCAGAAGTGGCGGTCGGGGCGCAGTGGAATCCAGGGGAGACGGTGGATGCGGTTAAAAGTGGGGCCGTTTTTTATTTGCAGCGACCGGTTGGCGGTGACGGCGGACTGTGGTCGCCAGTCAAGTTGACCCACGAGCCGACGGTGCATCGGATGAAGTGGGTGCGCACTGGGGACGGGGCATTTCAGCTGGTGGTGGTGCCGTTGCACGGGCGGGGGAATAACCCAATGACGGGAGAGGGGGCGCCGGTGCGGGTACTGGCCTACAATGTTCCTGATGACCGCAGCGAGGCGGCGGGTTGGACGACGACGCTGGTGGACGAGAGCTTGAACAAAACGCACAATTTTGAGGTGCGAAAGCTGCGCTCGGGGGCGGAGAGTCTTTGGATCGGCGGGCGTCAGGGCGTGAGGCAGGTGACGTGGGTGGATGGCCGTTGGGACGGGCGGATGATGGAGCAGCCGGGGTTGGAGGAGGGGGTAGGGGAGATTCGGGCTGCGGGAACGAGCATTATGGCATTGGTGCAGCCGATGCATGGCTCCCGGGTTGTGGTCTATCACGATGATTCCGGGGTGGTTGTGTTGGATGAATCTTTGAATCAAGGGCATGCGTTAGTGTGTCAACCGTTGCTGGGGCGCGGTTTCCCCGAGGTGGTGGCGGGCTGGCGCGAACCAGACGCGGACGGACGCACGGGGTTAAAACTGTATGTAAGGGATGACGCCAGCGGCGAAGAGAAGTGGATCACGCACGTGCTGGGACCTGACACACCGATGGCCTGTGAAGACTTGGTGGCAGCGGATCTCAATGACGACGGCCGGACCGACCTCATCGCGTCCGGGCGGGCAACACACAATGTGGTCGTCTATTGGAACAAAACTGACCTCGGCCCCGCCGTAACTGCAGAAAGACCGTCCCTCCCCGAATTGACCGCGGAAGAACGGACCCGGCTGGAAGAACGCCGCCGCTCCCGTGAGAAATTACCCGCAAACGAGGCGCCAGAGGCAGGCGAGTGAGAGCCGAGAGGAACGGTTGGTGAGAGGAACGCTTGGTGAGAGGACGCCGCATAACCGCGCACCTACGTTCGAGGGGGCGCGGGTTGCCGGCGCAGGTCGAGGGTGAACGGGTGGGTGGGGCTGATGTGGGCGGGAGTGACTTTGAGGGAGCCGGCGGTATGGCCGACGTTGGAGAAGCGGGAGAGCCGTCGGCTTTCCGCCTCGTAGGCGTTGACGGGTAACTTTTCGTAGCTCAGTCCTCCGGGGTGTGAGACGTGGTAGAGGCATCCTCCTAGGCTTCGTTCATTCCAGGTATCGACGATGTCGAAGGTGAGTGGGGCGTGCACTCCGATGGTGGGGTGGAGGCATTCGGGCGGCTGCCAGGCGCGAAAGCGCACGGCGGCGACGGCTTCGCCGACGGTGCCGGTCGGCTGGAGGGGCAGAGGGTGTCGGTTGCACGTGACGACGTAGCGTGTCCCGGACAGGCCGCGCACGCGGACCTCTAAGCGTTCGAGCGAACTATCGACGTATCGGGTGGTGGAGCCGCCGCCGCCTTGTTCGCCGAGGACGTGCCATGGTTCCAGAGCAGTGCGTAATTCCACGGTGATGCCGCGCTGGGTGAAGCTGCCCAAGAGAGGAAAACGAAATTCCAGATGGGGGGCGAGCCATTCCATGTCAAATGGTTGGCCCCAGCCGCGCAGTTCATCGACGACCCCGGCCAAATCTTGGGCCACAAAATAAGGCATCATAAAACGATCGTGCAGGGCAGTACCCCAGCGGGTCAGCCGCCGAGTGCACGGC
>JALRGB010000230.1 GCA_023253575.1 Verrucomicrobiales bacterium | reverse complement strand
GCCAGGGCCCGGTGAGCTGCGCCATGAACCGCCGAGGTTGTTGTCCAGTCCGGGGTGGATTAATTCCATGGATGACCCGCCTCCGGCAGCGTGTGTAGGCCATGGAAATCCAGCTCCATATTCGACTTCGTCAACGAGTTGGCCTAAACCGTCCCGGAGCTCGATGACTTCTCCGGCATTGCTCAGGCTTCCGGTCCACGGCCCGAGGGCGGTGGATTTAAAGTCTGCTTGAAAGGCAGCGAGGTCTCTGGTGACGACCGACATTCCGTTGCTGGGCAGGGTGGTGCCGGCGGGAAAAACGAAATCGACCGCACGGCTCAGGCGCCATCCGCTCAGGTCGACGGCTTGACCGCTCGGGTTGTGGAGTTCGATGAATTCTGACGGCCGGGCATTGGTGAACGGGTCATAATGGACCTCATTGATGACGACGGACTGGGCCATCAAGGTGCTGCTGAGTGCGCTGCTGGCGAGGCTGGCGGCGGCGGCGCGCAGGACAGGGTGCGGGCGGGGATTGATCATCATCATCGGAATGGGGCGTACGGGGGAGGGGATGGAGCGTTGCGGAAGCGGAGGGAGTTAGAGGTAGGTGGTCCGGTTTTCTTTGCGGATGAAGCGGTCGGCTTCTGGGGTGCCGGGGGCTTGCATGTTGGGGCCATCCCAGTGGATATTTTTTTGCAGGCGGAGGGCGACGATGCCGGCTAGACCGATTTCGGTGAGGTGGCCGCCGGCGTCGAAATTGGAGAAGACAGGAGGTCCTCCGAGGCAGGCGTCGACCCATTCGTGAAGGTGGCTTTGGACGCGTGGTAGGGACTTGGGAACGGCTCGGGCCTCGGGGTGATTTTCTGGTCCGAGGAATTTTTTGTCTCCTTTGAGTTTGAGAGAGCAGTCGGAGTTCCACAGACCGCATTGCAATTCGCCCTGACTGCCGACGATGAGGCATCCCGTTTGCGGCAGGGTGCCGACGGAAGCGCGCAGGTTGGCGGTCACTTCTTCGGGCGGGACGTCGCCGCCGGTATAAAACGTCAGGCGCACTGGACCGCGGTCGCCACGCGCCGGAAAATGATACCGCACGGTGCAGGCTCCGGCAAAACTTTCATGGCCGAGGCCGCGACCGGTGGATTCGATGAACGTAGGGTAATCGAGCTGCAGGGCGCGAACTGGCAGGTTGAATCCGTGACAGCAAAAATCGCCGAGTGAGCCATTTCCAAAGTCATACCATCCGCGCCATTGGGCTGGGTGGTAAATGCCGGCGGCATATGGACGTTCCGGAGCGGGTCCTAGCCAGAAATCCCAGTTGAGCCCGGACGGTACGGGTTCGGATTCCGCTGGGCGGTCGACGCCATGAGGCCAACCGTGCACTGGGTGCCAGACGTGGATGTCGGTGATGGTACCGAACATGCCGGTGGCGAGCAATTCCATGCTGCGGCGCAGCATGGGGGAGGCGCTACCTTGATTGCCGGTTTGGGTGATAAGTGGGGACGCCTTGGACGCCTCCCGCAAGGCGCGGGCTTCGGCGATGGTGTGGGTCAGCGGTTTTTCGCAATAGACGTGGCGGCCGGCCTGCATGGCGGCGTGGCAGATGGCGGCGTGCCAGTGGTCGGGAGTGGCGATGACGACGGCGTCGAGAGATTTTTCTTTTTCGAGGAGCAGCCGATAATCTTCGTAGCACGAGGCTTTGGCGGTGGCGGCGCCGTGGCGTTGCTGGCTTTTGGTGAGCTGCTGGGCATCCACGTCGCAGAGGGCGGCGACGTGGTGGCCGAGTTCTGCGATCTGGCTGACGTGTCCTTGGATTTGTCCGCCCATGCCGATGAAACCGACTTGCAGAGTGCGCGCGGACTTTCGTTCCTGACCGTAGAGCCCCGAGGTGGGGAGGATGAGCAACGAGCTACCGGCGAGCCCGGAGGATTTGAGGAATCGGCGACGTTTCATGGCTGTGTGGTCAGGGTGCGAAGGCCGTCTTTGAGGGTGAACAAGTGGTTGATTTCAGCGGGGGTGAGGGCGCGGTCGAAGAGGGCGAGGTCGTCCATTAATCCGACGTATCCGACGCCCAGCATGATGACTGACTGGGCTGGGTCCCAGGTGAATGTTTGCTGGCGCGGGCTGATGGTGCCGGCGTCTTTGCCATCGATAAAAAGCTGAGCCCGGCCGTTGGCTGATCCGGTGTTAAAGTGTTCGATGACGAAGGCGGCGTGTGTCCATCTGGACCGGCTGAATGGTGTTTTGGTTAGGGTGATGAGCGGTTTTTCCGGGGCTGGAATTTCCTCCCATTTTCTGCCTAGTGGGTTCCATACGGCGGTATCGGCGTAGACGCCGAGGCGGAACGGGACGCCGTCGGCGCGTTTTTCAAATTCTAAAAACAGGGCGGCATCGTCCCATTTTTTGGAGGTGAGTTGAATGGGGTCGCAAAATCCTGGATCGAGATCAGCGGCGGGATCAAGGCTCATCCACAGCGAGACGGTGCCGGCCCAATCGGCACGAGGTGTGGGGAAGTTCCGGTCTGCTTTAAAAAGCATGAGCGGCGCTTTGACTTTGTTGAATTGGAGTACTTTGCCGTGGCTACCGACGGCTGGCTGCAGGGTGACCTCGCCGGTGGCGGGCAGGCCGGCGATCGGTTGGTTTCGGGTTTCGATGGAGGCGGCGTGGTAAAGAGTGCGATCGCCGCGGGCCACGCGGGCGTCTGGTCCGTCGTCGAAGGACGCGTGAAAGCTCAGTGCGGCGGAGAGGCGTTCACTCACGGGGTCGGCGGCGTGGACGCGGGGGCTGGTTATTCCGGCCCAGCAGAGTACCCAGAGGGCCAGCGGGACGGGTGACCGGAGCAGGGAGCGGGCAGGGTGTCGAGTGGGCCGGGGTTTCATGTGGGGGTGTTG
>JALRGB010000129.1 GCA_023253575.1 Verrucomicrobiales bacterium | reverse complement strand
TTTTAATCCGACCAGTGCCAACAACGGATTTACGAGAACGTTCAATGGGACCTCCGCAGCCGCGCCAGTCGTCAGCGGCGTAGTCGCTCTCATGCTCGAAACCAATCCCTCGCTCGGCTGGCGCGATGTACAGGAAATTTTGGTGCGCACGGCGCGGACTCACCGACCATCCGATCCGGGGTGGTTTACCAATGGGGTCGGATGGGATTTTCATCCCGACTTTGGCGCCGGTCTGGTCGATGCAGCGGCAGCCGTCGCCCTGGCGGCGTCATGGTCTCCGCTGGCCCACCTCAAGGCCGCCGATGCGGGGGTGGTCGATCTGATTACCATTCCGGATGGCAACCCCACCGGTCTGACTATTCCTCTGGTTCTGACATCAACCCAGCTCCGTGCCGAGCGCGTCACTGTCGACGTGCGCCTCCTGCACTCGCGCCGCGGTCAGCTGCAGCTGGAATTGACATCGCCATCCGGCACGACCTCGGTGCTGAAACCGGTTATGTCCGGGGATACCCAAGCGGATTTTTCCCCATGGCTCTTTTCTTCGGTCCACTTTTGGGGGGAGGCCGCCGATGGCGTCTGGACGCTGCGTTGTATTGACACCCAGCCGGAAATCACCGGAGCCTTTGTGCGCGCCGATCTTCGCGTCTTCGGGACGTCGCCAAAAAAAGATGACTACGAATTCTGGCTGGATGAACAATTTACGGCTTCCGTGGCCAGCGACCCCGCCCAGTTCGGAGTCTGGGGACCGGCAGCTGATCCCGATGGCGATGGATGGTCGAACGTGGCGGAAGCCTATTTCGGCATGAGACCAGAAGTTTCGGACGCCCCCGCGGTGTGGCAGGTGGCTGTCACAGAACGCCAGATAGCCTTGAGGTGGCGTCCCGGCAGCCTCGACGAGATCGAGGCCACGCCTCAGTGGTCGCCTGACCTCGTCCATTGGTATCAAGGCGACGAGGCGCCCGACGGAGTGGAGCGCGGGTTTGAACGATTCAGCGATGGATCCGATGAGGTGGCCGTGCTTCCGCGGCAAGGGCTGAAGCAAGCGTACATTCGACTTTCCATCGCGCGCCTGCCATCTCAGTTATAGCGGAATCCGGTCAAAAAGGAACTTGGTCCTCATCATCGTCGGGCGACTCATGGCTGGCCTGCGACGATGGGGCTGATTCCCGCTGTGGGGGACGGCTGGTGGGAGCGCTGCTGCCGCTGCCATAGCCGGAAGATGAAGATGGTCCGCCTGAGGGGGACGGGGGTGCGCCTTCACCACCGCCGCTTTCGCGTGATCCGAGCAGCTGGATGCCATCACCGATGACTTTCAGTTTGCTGCGCTTTTGGCCGGTCTGTTTGTCGTCCCATGTGTCCAACTGGAGGCGGCCTTCGACAAAGAGAGGCCGTCCTTTTTTGCAATATTGGTGCACGACTTCAGCGGTGCGACCCCATAGGGTGACGTCGATGAAGGTGACTTCTTCGCGTTTCTCCCCGCTTTCGGTGCTATAGACGCGATTGACGGCCAGACCGATGTCGGTCACGGCCTGCCCCTTGGGCGTATACCGGATTTCGGGGTCACGGGTGAGATTCCCGATCAACATCACTTTGTTCAGCGAGGCCATGAGTGCAATTCAGAGGTCAGAGAGGAAACCCTTTTTCATACCGGGGTTGGATCGGCGAGTCGAGAAAAATCGAGAAGCAGGCCCCCACGCGGCCGGTTGGCTCGCGGCGAAGCTGAAGCCGGCGACCGGATTAACCAGCGGCCGGTGGGGAGGCGATTATTTCTAGGCGCTCTTGCGGAGCACGTGCTGCAGGAAGACGTCGCCGTTCAACTTCAAGCGATTGCGCACTTTTTCGATGGCGGCAGGCTCTGCTTCAAAATGGAAATTGGCATAAAACCCTTCGTCCACTTTGCGCGGGTTATAGGCAAATTTCTTGCGACCGAGCTGATCGATTTGCTCGAGGCGCGCTCCTTCGGATTCGATTTCTTTGCCGATCTGGCCGAGGAGTTTATCAATGCTTTCTTCTTTGCCCCGGGTATCGAGGACAATGGTCAATTCGTATTTATGGCTCATGGATTTGGGTGTGGGGCTGAAGGCTTGGGTGTTGATGCGGGAGGGACGGCTGGAGGAAAATCGACCTCGGGCCGGTTGAAGAGATTCATCGCTTTGGGAAAGCCGAGGCGAGCCGCGTAGTTTAATGCCTCCACCGCCCGGTCAAGTCGTTTCTCTAGTAGTGCGCGTTCGGCCTCATTAAAAGCACCGAGGACATGGCCGACGGTGTCGGGTCCGCCGGCACGGGGGGCTCCGATTCCGAAGCGCAGTCGTGGAAACGAGGCGGTGCCTAGATGGGAAATCAATGATTTCATGCCGTTATGACCTCCGGCAGAGCCGTCTTCTCGCAGCCGGAGCACGCCGAAGGGCAGGTCCTTGTCATCATAAACTGCGAGGCATTCGGCCGGGGCAATCCGATAAAATGAGGCCACCGCTCCCACGGCTTCTCCGCTCAGGTTCATGAATGTCTGCGGCTTGACGAGCCAGAGGCCATGCACGCGGGCGACTTCGGCACGCCACTTTTTTTCCAGCACGAAGCGGCCCCCCGCGCTGGCGGCCAAGCGGTCGAGAATCATCCAGCCGACGTTGTGTCGGGTGCCGGCATATTCGCGCCCAGGATTGCCCAAGCCGACGAGTAGCCGGATGGGAGTGATGGCGGAGGCGGGGGTGGGCATCGTGGAATCTACTGGCCCGCAGGAGTCGCCTGGGGAGGACGGGCAGCGGGCGACAACTTCGGCACAAATACGGGCAAATCGTAGGCAGCTTCTAGATCGTCCACCGTTTGGATCTTTTCAAGGTTCGGATACCGGGAAAGGCGTTCCACCTGCAGTGTCATGGCATATCCCAGCGGCCGCTCATTAATGGCGGTATACTGGTTGTTCATGACGACGAGGTGAGCAATGCGGATGGTCCTTGGTTCGTAGGTCCCGCGGTTCACGGCCACTACTTCATACTCAAAGATCCCCAAGGCGCTGCGGTAGGTGACCTCGGCCAGATTGGGAATGGCAGATTTTTGTTTCAGGGTGACTTCAAGTTCTAGCGGATCTTCGGCTGGCAGGGTGGCCGGCCACGAAGCAGCGACACCGCCCGGCGGGGGTTGGTTGTCGGTGGAACGCAGGCCCGGCTGGGTGTCGGCCGGGGCATCAGCCGCGGATCGGGCCGGACGCTTGCGCCGGAAAATGTCCCAGAATCCACGCCCCTTGGCCGATCCACCCGCCCGGCCTGTTTCGGCGCGCTCCGCGACCGCCCGCCGACTGCCCGGGACGCGCCCTGAATAAGTGATCACGTCCCGGGCGACCAGCCTCGACCAAGCAGTCGCCTCGTTCGGTCCGTAATGAATGCCGTCCGTCCCCGGATACGGGTCAGTGAAACGCGTCACCGCATAGCTGTCGAATGCGCGGCCGTATCGGCTGGCCGTACGGGTCAGAATGGTGCGCATTTCTTCTTGGAGCTCGGCCGAAAATCGTTCTGGATGCGCGCTGGCGGGCGTGATCCAATAGAGTCTGGCCCCGGAGGCAGTGACAATCTGGCCAATGCGGTTGAGTAATCGCTCGAGCTCCGCAATGTTCTCCTCCTTGGGTCGGCTTTTGGAGGTCAGTACACTGTACATGTTGGTACCGCCCTGAATGACTACCATTTCTGGCTTCCATCGTTCCATCATCTCGTCGATTTTTGGCACTTTCTCGAGGTAGGTGACCCGGAATTCTTGCTTTGGAGTTTTTTCCCAGTAGCCGATATTTGTCGAGGTGACTCCAAATTCAGGCAGCCAGTCATAGGCCGACGCTCCGCCGGTCACGGAGGTGTAGACTTCCATGCCGGCGGCCCGCAACTGGGCATCCAGATTGCGTCCAAAAGCTCCTTTAGAAAAGGAATCGCCCAGATACAGCACCCGGGTCATGCCGCTGGCCGGCGCCAACAGGAGCAGGCACAAGGCGGCCGCCAAGCCTGCCCCGCGGCAGCCAAAAAGGAAGGCAAAAGCGCGAATCGCTGTCGTCATGTACGTAAAACTGATAAAATGAGACCGCCCGTCCAGAT
>JALRGB010000065.1 GCA_023253575.1 Verrucomicrobiales bacterium | reverse complement strand
AAAAGGGTCAGGCCCTTTACGAATCAAGAATCTGGGGAGTCGGCTTAGATTATAAAATATAAATAAACACAAAAATTATGATGTTATCGTTTATTTTTCATTCCATTAGGCAATTTATCGGGTGTTCGACTAGGGATTACGCGTGTGGCGTTGTGACTGATTTGAGGGATAGGTGTGGGAGTGGGAGCGGCGACGTGGTGATTTTCGTAATCAAAATGAATTTACCACGTTGACGAGCGTCTCCACTCTGGGAATTTCCACGTTTTCCTCTTTACTCTCCCGTTTCATATCCACACCCACACCGACACCGAACCACTCATTCTATGAAAACAGTGTTTGCACCTACTCTGCTTGCTTTGGCATTAGCCACTACTGCTCTCTCTGTCCGGGCCGAAGAGCCAAAACCTGCCGCTCCAGCAGCTCCAGCGGCAGCCGCCGCCGGCGAAACAAAAGTGGTGATTGGCGTGGTCCCAGCCGTGATGCAATATGACAAAAAGGCGTTTTCGGTGAAGGCCGGAGATAAAGTCAGCATTCTTTTCACCAACAAAGGCTGCCCGTTGCAGCACAATCTGGTCATTTTGAAACCAGGGACAGACGCGAAATTTGGCATGGCGGCGGACAAGATGATTGTCGCGGATGCGGCCGGGGCCATGACCAAAGTGTATTTGCCAGATGATGCGGAGAGCAAGGCTTCGATTGTGGCGGCCAGCACCAAGCTGATTGGCACTGGCCAGAATGAAATTCTGACCTTTACGGCTCCAGCCGAGGCAGGGGCTTATCCCTTTCTGTGCACCTTTCCTGGCCATCGTTTTCTGATGAAGGGTGTGATGACCGTGACTCAATAGCGACTCCCGTTGCTTTCTCCGAGGCATTCACCCCCGCACTCTTGGTCCTCTCGCACGACGGTGTCGCCGAGAGGACGATGATTTTCCGACATGAGCGAGCTTCATGATCCTTTTCGCGCCCCGCGCCGCGAAAGCGGAATTTTAAAGTGCGAGTTTCAGGGGGAGGAGGTGCCCATGATTTTGCGTCATGCGGATGTGCGGCGGGCAGCCAAAGACTGGGCGACGTTCAGTTCGGACGCTCCTTTCCGGGTGCCGATCCCGTCCGAGGAGGAGGTTCGCTCGATTCGGCAGCTACCGATCGAAACCGATCCGCCGGAACACACGGAGTATCGGGCCATCATCGAGCCATTCTTCAAACGGGCCAAAGACCCCGGGGTCATCGCTTCTGTGGAGCGGTTGGTGGACGAGCTTTTGGATGTGGCCATGGGGAGAGACGCCATCGAAATAGTTCATGAGTTCGCCCTGCCGCTGCAATCGCGAGCCTTAACATTTCTACTGAACGTTCCGGAGCGAGAAGCGGAGACATGGATTCGCTGGGGCATTCATGTTTTCCGGGTGGAGGCCACGGGGGCGCATCAGGAGGTTGGTTTGGAAACGTATCTGCATCAGCAATTTGATCGGGCGGAAGCGGACCCCGGGGATGACTTTTTCAGTGCGTTGACCCAGGCGACGTATGGCGGGCGGGCGCTTTCACGTGACGAGATGATGGGATTTGCCAATCTGACATTTGCTGGGGGACGCGACACCATCATCCACAGCGTCTCCTCGATTCTGGCTTATTTTGGCCGTCATCCGGAAGCCCTTGAATTCCTTCGCGAAGATCCGCAGCGAATTATTCATGCCAGCGAAGAATTTTTTCGAGCCATCACTCCGCTGACGCATATTGGCCGGGTGTGCCCGGTTGAAACGACGGTTCACGGGGCGGTAGTTCCTCCGCGGGGGCGGGTCTCTCTCTGCTGGGCTTCCGCCAATCAGGACGAGACCGTTTTTGACGCTCCGCAAGATGTGCGGCTCGACCGCAAGCCGAATCCGCATCTTGCCTTCGGTTTTGGGGCTCACCTATGCATTGGCGCAGCTCATGCACGCTTGCTGGTCAGGACGTTGTTGCACAAATGCACCGCCCGGGTCGGCAGCATCAGCGTGCTGGAAGCCGTGGCGAGGGTCGAGAAGGAAGCCGCGTACGAGCGGCAGTCGGCTTATGAATCATTAACGCTGCGGATCACGCCGCTTTAAAGCGGGACGGTCGGTCTAGCAGGAATTTATTGCGGGAAATTTTCACCTCGGCGTTTTTGGAATGGCACGCTTTCGGCGACGGCGGTGATCAATGAATGGAATGAATACTGGTCATTTTTCACTTTATTCATGATTTCGTTCAGCGCTGGTTTGTCATAGTATTCGGTCCCCCGGCCGAGGGCGAAGGTGAGCAATTTACTCGCGAGAGTACGGACGAACTGATCTGATTTATCGCGCAGCAGAATGGTAGTTAATTCATTGGCATTCAAAAACTCCTGACCACTCGTCAATCGACCGGAGCTTTCGACAGGCTGATCCCCGTCTTGATCGCGCCAGGCGCCAGTGCCATCGAAGTTTTCCAAGCCGAAGCCGATGGGATCGAGCATGGCATGGCAATTGGCGCAGGCGGCATTGGAGCGGTGTTGTTCCATGCGCTGGCGCAGGGTGCCGGTCAATTCTTGGGCGGACTCGAGGGTGGGCACATTAGGTGGGGGCGGTGGAGGCGGAGTTCCGAGAAGGTT
>JALRGB010000782.1 GCA_023253575.1 Verrucomicrobiales bacterium | reverse complement strand
TCGGTGAAGATGCGGTGTAATTCAGTGGTGCTTAACCATTCAGTGTCACTGCTATCAGAAAGGTAGGTGCACTGGTTGGTGCTGGTGTCGGCCACCACGAGTAAGCCGTCCTGATCCGGGCACCAAGCGGCCTTGAGGCGTTCGGCTCGTTGTTCGATGGTTTCACCGAGCATGAACCTGTAGATGGCGACGTGGAGGTTGATGCCAGCGGCCCGAGCCTGTGCGACCGCCCGGACGGCGGTGGCGCGTTGAGTGGCATCGAACACCGAGGAGTCGTCGTACAGGCCGTCGGCGGGGGCGGGCGGCACGGGTGCTAGTTCAGCCGCGGCTGGAGCCACAGCTATGAACCCGCACAAGGCGAGCAGGGCGAGCGCCATCATCCAACCAGCTGAGCCTGCGCGCGACATCCCGTGCTTAGCGGGTGGTGGCGATGGCCTCGACTTCGACAAGCGCATCTTTGGGCAGACGTGCGACCTCGACGGTGGAGCGGGCGGGCGGGTCATGTGGGAAGAAAGTGGCGTAGACGGCGTTCATGGCGGTGAAATCGTTCATGTCTTTGAGGAAGACGGTTGTTTTGACGATGTGACCGAGACTGCTGTCGCTGGCGTGGAGGACGGCTTGGAGGTTTTTGAGCGCTTGGGTGGTTTGTTCGGCGATGCCGCCGGGCACGAAGGCAGAAGTGGCGGGATCGATGGGAAGCTGGCCGCTGGTGAAGACGAGGTGGCTGGTGGGCAGGCTCACGGCTTGGGAGTACGGGCCAATGGCGGCGGGGGCGGCGTCGGTGGAGATATGTTTCATGAGAAGCGATTGGCCTCAGGGTTGGCTGCTGGGGGCAGCGGGGGCAGCGGATTTTTTTTCTAGCGAGCGGAGGCGTTGCACTAATTCTGGGAGCTGGTGGACGGCAGCCATGATGCGCAGCATTTTGCGAATTGGTTCGGCCCGGTCGCCCATGTAGACGCCTGGCTGCATCATGCTTTTGGCGACTCCTGACTGGCCGGTGATGATGACGCCGGATCCGATCTCGATATGGCCGGCGACTCCGACTTGAGCGGCAATGGTCACGCCATCGTGAAGCCGGGTGCTGCCGGCAATGCCTGAAAGTCCGGCCACGACGCAATTTTTACCGATATCGACGTTATGAGCGATTTGCACGAGGTTGTCGATTTTTGTTCCGGCGCCGATCCGAGTTTGGCCGAAGCGGGCGCGATCGACGCATGAATTGGCGCCGATTTCGACATCATCTTCGAGGACGACGATGCCGACTTGGGGGATTTTCTCACGGCGACCGTCGTTGAGTTGTTCGAACCCGAAGCCATCGGCTCCGATGACGGCTCCTGGGTGGAGGACGACGCGGTGGCCGAGGCGGCAGTGGCGCAGGATGGTGACGCGGGGGTGGAGCACGCAGTCCTGACCGATGACGACGCCATCGCCGAGCACGCATCCGGCGCCGATGCGGGTGCCATTTCCGATGGTGACGCCGGCTTCGATGACGGCGTGCGGGCCGATGCAGACGAACTCGGGATCAAGGACAGCGCTGGGGTCGACGACAGCTGACGGGTGGATGCCGGGGCGGAACGGTGGTGGCGGCGGGGCCAGGCGGGCCATGACCTGGGCAAAGACTAGCGACGGGTTGTCGACCGCCACGAGGGAGGTGTGGGGAAAGAGACTGGCGAATCCCGCGGGCACCGCATTCGGGACTAGCACGACGGCGGCGCGGGTGGCGCGCAAGGCTGGGAGGTACTTCTCGTTGCCGAAAAAGCTGAGATCGTCAGGTCCGGCGGCGGCAAGAGACTGGCACTGCGTGAAAACCGTGTCGCCGCGGCCAGAGAGCAACGTCCCATCGAACAAGGCCGTCAGTTCAGAAACCGTCAAAGGCATGGTAGGCAGGGCGGGGCTGTAGCCTGCCCGCAAAAGGAATAAAGAACGGGAAAAACGGCTGGCCGGCAGAGAGCGGCGGCGGCTTGGGGGGCAGTGAGAGGTGGGAAGGGGACAGGAGGGGTGACCGACGGGCCCACCAGCGGCAGTGGCCGCAGTGGCGCCCTGATGGTCGATGATCAGGGCGCGTGGGTGGCGGAGGCCGGGGAGCGGCGACTTACTTTTTCTTCGCGGGGGCCGGCGCTGGGGCTGGGGTAGCAGGGGCGGCGGCGGCGGCTTCTTTCGGGGCGTCTTTGTTCAGTTCGCCGACGATTTCCTGACTAAAGTCGACGGCATCTTTCGAGAAGAGGAGGAATGGTACGCCGTTGACGCCCATACCGGACTTATCGAACACGAGGTCGTAATTAGCGTCTTTGGCTTTGCGTTCGACGAGCACTTTGATTTCGTCGAGGATGCCTTTACGGACGCGGGTGACTTGTTCTTGGAGTTGTTGTTCCCGGCGTTGGCGGAATTCTGCCATTTCGCGTTCGAGGCTTTTGGCTTCGGACGACAATTCTTCGGCTTCTTTCTTTTTCTGGGCGCGCAATTCCTCGCTGATGGCTGGGTCGTTAATGAGTTTCTGAGATTCCTGCCATTTTCCGATCAGGTCGCGATATTTGGCATTGCGTTCGTCGAGTTGTTTTTTGGCGGCTTCCTTGCCGTCATTGACGGATTTTTCGGCGTCTTTGGTTTTGTAGTATTCGGAAAAGACGCGCTTCATGTCGATGATTCCGATTTTGAAGGAACCTTGAGCGGCGACGGGGCTAGCCGCGCTCAGGCACAGGGCGGCGGCGATGGCGGCGGAGACGAGGGAAACGTTTTTCATGGAGTGGAGTAGATCGTCAAATGGTAGAGGAGGATTGCGGACGTGCAACGGCCAGAACCGCCATTCTCAGGCGGTTCTGCCCGGGTATGGAATTAAAACTGGTAACCGATATTGAAGTTGAACCGGGCGCCATTGTCGTTGGCTTCATCGGCTTGGACGGGTAAGCCGACCTCGACGCGGATCGGGCCTTGGGGGAGCACGTTGTAAAGGTGGAGGCCGACGCCGACATCGGAATTCCATTCACCGCCGAAGTCGGCGAACGATTCTGACACCATACCGAGATCGGCGAAGACGATGCCGCGGAAGTTCCAGAACAAGGGGAAGTTGTATTCGGCTGTGACGTAGGTGGAAGTGCCGCCGCCAATCGGTTCATCGATGTCATCGCGCGGTCCGACGTCGCGGTAATCAAATCCGCGGAGGTTGTTCTGACCGCCGAGGAATTTCCGCTGGAAGATCGGCACACGGTCGCCACCCCAGTTGTCGATCGCCTCGATGGCACCTTCCAATTTAAAGACGGAATCGAGAGGCAGGCTGAAGTATTTGGCACCGGAGAGGCCGAGTTCGTAGGTTTCGACATCGCCGCCGAGGCCGGAGACGGCCGCGTCGATGGTGAATTTGTGGCCTTTTCGGGTCAATCCGAGGAGGACGTCGCGGGTGTCGTAGCTGTAGGTACCGCCGATGGTGCTGGCGATGTAATCGCCTTCTTCCTGTCGAATTTGCTGACTGGCATCGGAGGCGATGTTTTCGATGGAGACGTTTTGCAGGCGGTATTCCCCGCGGAGGCGGCTATTTTCGCTGACGGGTTTGGTCAGGCTGAGGGCGGTTCCGACGTTAGTTTGGTCGTAATAGTCCGACAAGTAGAGCATTTCGCGATAGAAGAGCTCGGTACCGAAGGCGAGGCGTTCGCCCATGAACCATGGCTCTGTGAATTCCACGGCGAAGTCGCGGCGTTTGTCGCCGTATTGAACGCGGGTGCGGAATTTCTGACCGGCGCCGGTGAAGTTGGGCCAATTCCAGAGGTCAAAGTTTGTTTGTTGGAGTTCGACGATGCCGATGAGGCTGTCGATACTGCTGAAGCCGACGCCGAACTGGACTTGTCCGGTCGATTTCTCCCGCACGGTGATATTGATGTCTTTATAGCCGGGGACATCGGTATCGGTGGGGAAGAATTCCACGCCACCTTGTTCCGGATTTTCGAAGTAGCCGAGGTTTTGCAGGCGTTTTTGGGAGACTTCGAGTTTGGTCGTGCTGAATTCTTCACCTGGGACGACGGCGATTTCGCGACGGATGACTTCGTCTCGGGTTTTTTGATTTCCGTCGATATTGATGCGGCGGATGTAGGAGCGTGTTCCTTCGACCACGGCGTAGGTGACACCGAGTTGACCGGCGCCGCTGCGGGTGATGCGCGGGGTGGTCTGGACATCGGCGTAACCGCGGCCTCCGTAATAATCGCGGATGAGTTTCAGATCGCTTTTGATGGAGCCGGCTGAATATGGTTCGCCGGCGGTGAGAGCCAAGCTCGGGAGCAATTCTTCCTTGGGGTAGGTGCTCATTCCCTCGATGCCGACGCCCGAGATGGTATATTTGTCGCCTTCTTCGACGCGGAAGATGACGTCGACCTTGTTGCCGACGGGCTGGCGGTCGACGCCGACGACGCGGGCGTTCATGTAACCATTGTCTTGGTATTTCGCCTGAATGGTGGTGACGTCTTTTTCCAATTTTTCGGAATTGATCCGTTTGGTCAGGTTCCAGACCTTCCACAAGTCGCGGTCACCGACGACTACGAGTTTGCGTAATTCTTTCTCACTGAACACGGTATTCCCTTGGAAGCGCACGTCATTCAGGAGGGCGCGTTCGCCTTCGGTGATGTAGAAAGTGGCGCGGGTGAACCCGGTTTCTGGCGCTTTTTCTTGTTGGTAGCGGATGTCGACGTCGGGAAACCCTTTCTTTTGGTAGGTTTCCCGGATCTTGGTAGCGGCCGCTTGCAGTTTTACATCATCGACGATGCCGCCGGTTTCGAGTTCGATGGCTTTTTCGAGATCGGCGCTGGAGACGGCGGTATTTCCGAGGAAGACGATTTCGCCCAAGCTGGTTTGGGGTTCGACGACGACGGTTAATTTGACGCCATCGCCGGACGGTTCGGGGATGATGCTGACGTTGGCGGCGACTCCTGAGGAGATGAGGTTTTTGATATCGGCGTCGCTTTTCTCTTGGGAGTAGGCGCTACCGACTTTCAGGCTCATGTTGGAGAGGACGCGATTTCGATCGACGCTGGCGCCGGAGGCGGCGCGGACGTCGATAGATTTAACCTCTTGAATTTGAAGGTCTTGAGCCGCTGCCGACGGGTCGGTGGGGTCGGCGAGCTCAGCTTCCTGAGCCATGATCGCGGGGGTTAAGAGCAGCGCTGCTGCCGCGATAATGGCCCCGGGGCGCGTGGCGCGTCGGATTGGCTGGTCGGAAGCAGTGGAGAACGGTCGGTGGATCATGGGCGAGTCGCGGATATGGTCACTGGATGCACTGGCGGGTGGAAACCAGCCATAAGACTTCAGCATAAGCTAATTCTTCGTCTGCATACAGTAAAATCGTCGCAGTGGGTCAAGGACATTTTCTGACTGGGCTGATGGCGGTCTGGCGGGGTGTGTATCGGGGGGCTCACCGACGGACTGATCCACCGGTGGTGCCTTGGGTGAGGGCGACGATTTCGTCGCGGGTGGACAAATTGAAGTCACCTTCGATCGAGTGGGCGAGGCATCCGGCGGCGGTGGCGAAGGCGATGGCGGATTCGGGGTGGCTGAGTTCTGGGGTGATGAAGGCGAAGATGAGACCGGCGGTGAAGGCATCGCCGGCGCCGAGGCGGTCGACGGTGAAGCTGATGGGGTGGAAGTGATCTGGCTGTGGGGCGCAGGATATTTGGCCGGTGGCGGCGGAGAAGAGCCATCCGCCGAATCCGCCGGTGGTGGCGGAGGTGGTTTCGCGCCGGGTAAAGGCGATGTGGTGGAGGTGGGGGAACTCGCGGACGATGAGGTGGGCGGTTTCTTCTGGGGAGGTGTGGGGGTGGGGTTCGGGCAGGATGAGGGATTGGGCGTCCTCGTGACCGCCGATGAGGAGATTGACCGATGGCATCAGGCTGCGCAGGGTGTGTGAGGCGAGGGTGCGCGGGGGTGTGGGTGGGTCCCACGTCCATAGTTTGCTACGGTAATTGAGGTCGAGCGCGACGGGCACGCCGCGGCGAGAGGCTTCTTGCACGGCGGTCAGGGCGACATCGGCGGCGGTGCGGGAGATGGCTGGGGTGATACCGGAGAGGACGAACCAGCTGGCGTCGTCGAAGATGTCGGCCCATGGATACGAAGTGGCGGGGGTTTGGGCGCAGGCGGAGTGGAGCCGGTCGTAGATGACTTGGGCGGGCCGTTGATTGACACCGGCCTCGACGAAGAAGAGACCGAGACGACCCTGCGGGGTGCGCACGATGTGACGGGTTTCGACGCCATGGGAGCGCAGCGTGGCGATGGCGGCGTCGGCGAGCGGGTGGTGGGAGGGCAGAGCGGTGACGAAGCTGGCGGTGGCGCCGAGGTGGGCGAGCGAGACGGCGACGGAGGCTTCGGCGCCGGCGAAGGTTGTTTCCAGGGTGCCGGGCATGGCTTGCTGGAACCGTTGATATCCTGGTGTGGCGAGACGGCCCATGATTTCGCCCAATGTGACAACGCGACTCATGGGGGCATGGGCATCGCTGATGGGGCGAGTGTCAAATTGAAACGCGGGTGGGCTAGCCGCTTTTGGCGCGGATACCTGAGATGGCGGAGAAGATGGAGGCGACGATGCAGTAGGCGATGATGGTGACGACGACGGCGAGGAAGACGATGATGACGGGGGAGACGAGCGAGGTGAGACGTTGGATGCGTCGGTCGAGTTCTTTGTCGTAGCGGGACGATGCTTTTTGCAGGGAGCGGGCGAGCTGGCCGGTTTGTTCACCGATGGAGATGATGTCGGTCAGTTGTGACTGGAAGCCGCCGGCGCGGTGGAGTGAGAGCGAGAGAGTTTCGCCGGCGGCGACTGAGTCGATGGCCTGGTGGAGGCGGCTACGAAAAAATTGATTGGCGGTACCTCGGACGAGGAGGTGGAGGGCGGAGAGCAGTGGGACCCCGTTGGTGATGAGGTTACCGAGGGCTTGGGTGAAGGTGGCGTGGAAGCGGGCGTCGACGATCGGGCCGATGAGAGGGATATTTAATTTCGCGCGGTCCCACCAGGCGCGACCGGCGGTGGTGGCGAGCAGGCCGCGAAAGAGGCCGGCGGCGGCGGTGGTGGTGGCGAGGATGGTCCAGAAATGGGTGGTGGCGAAGTGGCTGACGCTGAGTAGACCGCGGGCCACGGCGGGCAGTGACTGCCCGGTTTTGGCGAGCAGGCCGGTCAATTGCGGGACTAGCACGAGGGCGAAGACGGCCATGAGCAGAGTGCAGGCGCCGATCATGAAGGCAGGATAGACCATGGCCTGGGTGAAGCGTTTTTGCAGTTCATGGAGCTGGGACAGGCTGCTGGCCATGCGTTGGAGCACGCCGGCGAGGCTGCCGGATGCTTCGCCGGCGGCGACGAGGGAAGTGTAGAGGTCATCGAAGCTGGGGGAGGCCTGACGGAAGGAGGCGGAGAGGGTTGCTCCGTCTTGGAGGTAGAGCCGGGTGCGGGCGCTGACTTGGCGGATGCCTGGGTGTTGTTGTTTTTCCGCCATGACGGTGAGGGCCTGCTGGACGGGCAGACCGGCTTCTAGGAGGTCGGCCAGTTCGGAGGTAAAGAAGATGAGAGTAGGGCGATTGAGGCGGACTGGACGGGTGGTGGGGGGGGATGAAGAGGTGGCGGTGGTGCTGGTTTCCCGCACGTCTAGTGGCGAGAGCCGCAGTGATTGCAATTCTCGGTAGGCTTCGCGCCGAGTGGACGCCTCGAGTGCGCCCTGGACCGTCTGGCCATTGGAGGAGAGAGCCTGATAAGTGAAGTGGGGCATGGGGCGGGTGGTTTGGGCGCGGGGCTCAGTGGTTTTGATCGGCGGTGGTGACGGCGATGACTTCCTCGATGGTAGTTTCTCCGGAGATGACTTTTCTCCATCCGTAGTCGCGCATGGGCACCATGCCTTCGGCGAGGGCTTTAGTTTTGAGGACGGACATGGGGGCGCGGTCGGTGATGAGTTCCTGCATGTCGGGGGTGATGGTACAGACCTCGATGAGGGCCATGCGACCGCGGTATCCGGTGCCCCGGCATTCACGGCATCCATGGGCGGTTTGAATGGCCTCTCGGTGTTGAAGTGGGAACCCGATGGACTGGAGATAGTGATCATGGAACTGGCCGTCCCCGGCGGGTTGCACGCACAGCGGGCATAACCTTCGCACCAGCCGCTGAGCCAGCAGCGCCCGGACGGATGAGGCAATCAAAAACGGCTCAATTCCCATGTCGAGCAGGCGCGAAATGCCTCCGACGGCATCATTGGTATGCAGTGTGGAAAAGACGAGGTGGCCGGTGAGGGCGCCGCGGATGGCGATCTCGGTGGTTTCCAAATCGCGCATTTCCCCGACCATGATGACATTGGGATCGCCGCGCAAGATACTGCGCAAGCCGGCGGCAAAAGTCAGGTTGATCTCGGGTTTGACGGCGATTTGGACGACGCCGTCGAGTTTGTTTTCGACGGGATCCTCGATGGTGACGATCCGGCGTTCGCGGGTATTTAATTCGCGAAGGAAAGTATACAGGGTACTGGACTTGCCGCATCCGGTCGGGCCGGTGACGAGGATGATGCCATTGGGCAGGGCGAGCAGGGCGCGGATGCGGGACTCGAGGGCATCGTCCATGCCGATGGTGGCCAGCTCGAGCCGTTCGCGTCCGAGCAGGCGCAGGCTGACGCTTTCGCCATTGACGGACGGGATGGTGGCGATGCGAACGTCGTATCGTTGACCGCCGAGTTCGAGATTGAGGCGTCCGTCTTGGGGGAGACGTCGTTCGGCGATGTCGAGGTGCGCCATGATTTTGAGACGCGAGACGAGGGAGTTTTGCAGCAGCCGCACATTGGGTGGCACGGCCACTTCCTGCAGTGATCCGTCTACGCGATAGCGGATGCGCAGGTCGTTTTCCAGCGGCTCCAGATGAATGTCCGTGGCGCGTTCCCGGATGGCTTCGCTGAAGATTTGATTGACGAAACTCATCACGGTCGCCTCCTCGTTGTCTTCCAATACCGTTACTTCCTGACGCAGGGCGTCATGTTCAGTCTGGTCCATTTTGCCCTCAATCAATTCATCAAAGCGCGACGCTCCCACGCCATACCCGGAGCGCAGCGCCTCGAGGATGGAGGTGCGGGTTGAGAGGGCCCAAGTGACATTTTGATCGAGCGTCTGGCCAGCCATCTGCCGGGACTCGAGGTCAAACGGATCATACGTCAGCAGGCGCAGCCGACCGTCCTGCACGCGGCCCGGCAGCACGCGATGGCGCAGGGCGAGCCGCGCGGGGAGCCGCATGTGAGCTGGACTTTCGGGATCGATTTCTGGCACCGGCAGGAAATCGATCCCCAGTTGCGCGGCGAGCGAGCGGGAAAAGGCTTCTTCGTTGGTGATGAGGTCGGAATCGAGCAGGGCATCGACCCATCCGACGCCGGCGGCCCCTGCTTCGGCGAGCGTGCGCGCGGCGGTTTCGTTCTCGGCGCAGCCGCCATGGCGCGCGGCGAGTAGGAGAATTTTTTCGATGGGCCGTGGGTGGGACATATCAGCGGCGGGTGGGGGCGGTCGTGCTGGCC
>JALRGB010000776.1 GCA_023253575.1 Verrucomicrobiales bacterium | reverse complement strand
GGAGTTGCAGCCAGAGTGATGATTTTCCCACGTCCCGCATTCCTCTCCGCGCGACGGAGGCGCGGTTCACGCGGAGACGCGGAGCTCGCGGAGAAAATCCAATCTTCCTCCCTCCGCGCCTCCGCGTGAGAAAAAATCCAGCTAGCAGACAAGAACCCTCGGCGACGGTGAAGAAAAAAGACACCCACTTTTAGGGTCGGGCTGAGGGCGCGACAGGGGCCACGGCGGGGGGGCGGTTGATAAAGGCGGCTGGTCGACGAACGATAATCACGGGTTATGGTCACGGATGGACCTGACTTTTTCGATGCTTGGCCAGAGGATGAATGCTGAGAGCGGCATTGTCTCGTTGATGGATGATTTGGGCCGAGCCTTAACTGAGCGGCCGGACATGTTGATGCTGGGCGGAGGCAATCCGGCAGCTGTGCCGGTCCTACAGGCGCGTTGGCGCGAACGCATGAGCGAACTGCTCGCGGACGGAGCCAGCTTTGATGCCATGCTCGGCAACTATGACCCGCCGCAGGGAAATCCGGTCTTCATTGCCTCACTGGCTGCGATGCTGCGCCGGGAACTCGGCTGGCACGTGGGCCCGGAAAACATCGCGGTTACGCTGGGCGGGCAGACAGCGTTTTTCTTCCTCTTCAACCTGCTGGCCGGCCGCACCATGGTCGCGGGCCGGGTCCAGCATCGCAAAATCCTGCTTCCGCTGTGTCCGGAATACATTGGTTATGCCGACCAAGGACTTGAACCGGAAAGTTTTATCGCCTGCCGTCCGACGATTGAATGGCCGCGGGGCGAAGCCTCCCGAGAATTCAAATATGGCGTCGATTTTGCCGCGGTGGCGGCGGCGTTGGCCGGTGGCGACATCGCGGCGATGGTTGTCTCCCGCCCGACCAATCCGACGGGCAACGTGCTGACCGACGATGAAATCCACCGACTGGCCGCTCTGGCGGACGCCCACGGAGTACCCTTGATTATTGACAATGCGTATGGGGCTCCCTTTCCCGGGGTCATTTTCACGGAAGCCACCCCTTTCTGGTCCCCGACCACCATTCTGACCTTGAGCCTGAGCAAACTCGGGCTGCCGGGAACCCGGACGGCAGCCGTGATCGCCCCGCCCCCGGTGATTAAAGCGCTCTCCGCCATGACGGCGATCGCTGGACTCGCCAATACCAACATCGGACAACGGCTGGTCCAGCCGATGCTGGACAGCGGCGAATTGCTCACCTTGAGCCGCACCGTGTTGCGTCCATTTTACGAAGAAAAAAGCAGGTTGGCCCTCGGCTGGATTCACGAAATCTTTGGCGCCGCCGGTCTCGATTACGCTGTGCATGCCAGCGAAGGAGCTTTTTTCCACTGGCTGTGGCTGCGCGGGCTGCCGGTTTCGAGCCATGAGCTGTATGAACGACTGAAGGAACGCGGTGTGCTGGTGGTTCCTGGCGAGCCATTTTTCTTTGGTTTGCCGGACGACTGGCCGCATGCGCGTGAGTGCTTGCGCCTCAATTTCTCGGGCCGCCCGGATGTTGTCCGCGAAGGATTGCAACGGATTGCAACCGAGGCGGCGGCTATCGTCCGTCTTCACCGCGGTGGTTGATGGCCCTCCCCCGGAGGCTCACGCCTGCTCTTGCCCCAATCGGCGCCGCAGCATGTCCAGCGCTGTCTGCGATGTCATGGCCTTGAACATTTCGCGCTCAAACGGAAAATGTTCGCGCAACACCGTGGTCGTCACCGGCTCACCCGCCACCCGACCGCGCACCGCAAGGGCAATCCACACCGTGCCCACCGGCTTCTCCGCCGTGCCCCCGCCCGGCCCAGCCACACCGGTCACCGCCAATGCATAATCCGCACCGCTGGCACCCAAGGCCCCTTCCGCCATGGCCCGCACCACCGGCTCACTGACCGCACCATGGTCAGCCAAATCCGACGCCTTCACCCCCAGCAGCCGCTCCTTGGCCTGGTTGGCATACGTCACAAATCCCCAGCCAAACACCTCAGAAGCGCCAGCCACATTGGTCAAACGATTCGCCATCAACCCGCCCGTGCAACTCTCAGCCGTCGCCACCGTGCGGCCAGCTTGACGCAATAACCGCACCACCACCTGCTCCATCAACTCGTCCGTATCAGAAAACAAACGGTCGCCAAAAGCCGCTCGCACCAATACCCCGCACGCATCCAAAGCCGCCGCCGAGCCGATAACGCGCACCATCACCTCGCCCGGCCGCGCACAATAACCCAGCTCCATAATGCCCGTCGCCCGCAACGGCTCCTCCAGCGTCTCCGCCACCTGCGCCTCCCCCACGCCGAAACGCTTAAAATTGCGCAATCCCGGGGGCTCAACCGTCAACAACCCACGCAAAATGGGTAAGACTTCGTCCGTCCACATCGGCTTCAATTCGCGCGGCGGGCCAGGCAGCAGGAAAATATGTGGTGTCTGCCCCACCCCAGCCATCACCCCAGACTGCGGAGGGAAATACAGGCCCGGCGCCGTGCCAAACCGGTTGGCCAGCACCCGAGCGCCGCACGGAACCTGCGCCTGACGATAAGAATTGGCATTCAATTCACGATGCCGCCGAGCCAGATACGCCCGAATATGCTCCAACACCAAACTGTCCTGCTCCAAGGGCAGCCCCAATAATTCAGCCGTAATCTCACGCGTGATGTCATCACTCGTCGGCCCCAGCCCGCCCGTCACCACAATCACGTCGCTCCGAGGAATAGACTCCAATAAGGCCAGTCGAATTTCATCGCCGTCCGGAATGCACACCTGCCGCTGAATACGCAGTCCAAGCTGGAAAAACTCGCCCCCAAGCCAGTGAGCATGCGTGTTTAATGTCTGACCAAGCAACAACTCAGTCCCAGTATTAATAAGATCAATGCGCATGAAAAAATCGACGGGACCGCTCCAGCGCCGAGGCGAGACCGCCCCGGACCAGCCGCCCGGCGCAAATCGTCACCATCCGCCCGCCCGAGACGTGAACGTCATCACGTCATTTCTCCGCCAATGCCTGCCAGTCAATCTTCTTCGCATCACCCCACAAATCTTCCAACGCATACAAATCACGCTTCTCGGGATGAAAGGCATGAACCATCATAATGCCATAATCGAGCACCACCCACTGGCTCTCATGATCTCCGTCCGCCATGGACGGCTTCACGGCATGCGCCTCGCTCATGCCCGCCCGAACTTCGCGGGCAATCGCCTTCAAATGGGGCGTGGAAGTTCCACTGCAGATGACAAAAAAATCAGTAATCGAGGAAACTTCGCTCACATCCAGCACCACGATCTGCTCGGCTTTGATGTCTTCCGCAAAACAGGCCGCGGCCACCGCCAGTCGCATCCCTTCCGAAAGCTCCGCCGCTGATTTTTTCACGACCGGCTTCGCGGCAGCCCCCTTGGCCGCCGCCTTCTTGGCCGCTTTCTTGGCGACCTTGGCAGCCACTTTGACAGCGGCCGGGGTCGGTGGTTCCACGAGGGCGGACTTTTTCACCGCAACTTTCTTGGCGGGAGCAACAGATTTGGTGGCCACGATTTTCTTCGCGGCAGCTTTCTTGGCAGGCATCGTCTCAACGTCCGGGACAGCGCGGGAAAGTCAAGACCCGCACAACACGGAGTGCATCCCGCTCGACAACACCCGCCCAACGTCGATTTCTTAATAATCTTCGTCCCGAAAATACGTCCGCGCCCGGTCAGCCTGCCGCAACAACGTCTGGGAATTCGACCGCAATCGGCGGCACAACTCGCGGGACAACGCCATCAACACGCGGTACCCAGCCACCGAATCTTCGCGCACCAACCCCGCAAAATCGTCGGCTGTGATGGAAAACGCCCGGACTGGCCCATGGCCGACCACGACATCCGCACTAGCCTTCTGCGGATCAATAAGATTCATCTCACCCACCGTCTCGCCCGGCCCCACCGAGGCGACTTTGATCGTGTCCGCCTGATTGCGCACATACACATCGAGGTGGCCAGACAACACAAACGTCAACTGATGGTGCGCCTCCCCTTGCACCGCGACATAATGCCCCGAAGCAATGACTTCAAAACGCCCGGCCGCCGCCAGTCGCGCCCGCAACTCGGGACTCAGTTCAGCAAAAATACCCAGCGGAGGAAGTTCCGGTTCATCGTTCATGGCTTCTAGAGAATGAGAGGACAGCCGCCGGCGCTCAACAGGCCCCACCCCCTCAAGATCCGGGCCCGCCCGTCGATGTCAAGGATCTCCCATTCATCCCCCCACCGTCAAGAACCACCGAAAAAACCTCCCTCAGACTGGCGTTCACCGCCGGGCTGCGCCCGTACCCGGTCAAAATACCTCCGCAAAAATCGACCCGTCTCACTCTGCTCGCAGGCCGCCACCGTCTCAGGAGGCCCCTCTACCAAAATACGGCCGCCAGCCTCACCACCGTCCGGACCCAGATCGACTACCCAATCGGCGGAACGAACCACGTCGAGATTATGCTCAATGACAATCAACGTATTACCCGCATCACGCAGGCGAAAAAGCACACCTAGCAACACTTCTATATCTTGAAAATGCAGGCCGCTCGTCGGTTCATCCAGCAGATAGAGCGTACGCCCAGTGGAACGCTTGCCTAACTCAGCCGCCAATTTCAACCGCTGCGCCTCCCCCCCCGAAAGCGCATTCGCCCCCTGCCCGAGCCGCAGGTACCATAACCCCACCAGACACACCGTCCGCAACTTCTCCGAAACCTGCGGCACCGCCCGAAAAAAGGCCGTCGCTTCCTCGAAATTCATAGCCAGCACTTCGGCGATCGACCTTCCTTTATACGTGACATCCAGCACGTCCCGCTGGTACCGCCGCCCGCCGCACGCCTCGCAGGTGACAAAGACGTCGGTTAAAAAATGCATATCGATCCTGATCTGCCCGTCGCCTTCGCATGTTTCGCAACGCCCGCCCTTGGTGTTGAACGAGAATGTTCCCGCCGTAAAACCGCGGACTTTGGCGGCCGGCAGGGAGGCAAATAGTTTCCTGATCTCGGTGAAAACCCCCAGATACGTCACCGGGTTGCTGCGCGGACTACGGCCAATCGGGTCCTGATCCACCACCACTAGCTTGTCAAAATGCTCGAGTCCCGTGATCTCACGATGGCGCCCAGGGGTGTCTTTGGCATGGTAAAACCAACGCGCCAACGCGCGCCGGAGGATATCATCAATCAACGTGCTCTTCCCACTGCCAGAAACCCCCGTCACGCACGTCAGCAATCCCACCGGAAATGCGGCCGTAATGTCCTTTAGATTGTGCTCGCTCGCGCCGTGGATGGTCAGATGTCCGGGCGGCAACAGCGAGTCGCGACGCCGCGCCCCGCCCGCATCCCGGTCGCCTCGAAGGTACCGCCCAGTCAGCGACGCCGGGTCGCGCGCCACTTGGTCCGGCGGACCGGCCGCCAGAATCTCCCCGCCATGCGGTCCAGCCCCCGGCCCCATGTCAACCAGCCAGTCGGCGGCCCGCATCGTTTCTTCATCATGCTCCACCACCAGCACCGTATTACCCAGATCGCGCAGCCGGTGCAGCGTGGCAATAAGCCGCTCATTATCACGCTGGTGCAGACCAATACTCGGCTCGTCCAGCACATAAAGCACCCCCGACAAACCAGAACCAATCTGCGTCGCCAGCCGGATCCGCTGCGCCTCGCCACCAGAAAGCGTGCCCATCTCGCGGTTTAATGCCAGATATCCCAGTCCCACATCTTGCAGGAATTTCAGCCGCGCCGCAATTTCCTTCAACGGCTCAGCCGCCATAACATGCTGCGATCCCGTCAAATCCACAGCCTCCATCCAGTTGCGCGCCGCCGCCACCGTCAACGCACAAAACCGATCAATGGAAAGCGGCGGCAGCCGATGCGTAGCCACCCCAGCCCCAGAGGACGGCCGTCTACCGCCACCGCCTACCGCGGCCAGCGTCACCGCCAGAATCTCCGGCCGCAATCGCCTCCCCCCACACGCCTCGCACGTCCTCGCATTCATAAACCGCGCCAGCGACTTCTTCAAAGTGTCGCTTTCACTCGTCTCATAAAGCCGCCGCGCCTGAGGCAGTAAGCCCTCGAACGGCTTGGCCAGACTTTTGGTCGACTCACCCGTCTTCCACCCCGTCCGAATCGCCGTCTGACCAGTCCCATGAAAAAGCGCATCCTGAAAGGACTGCGGCAATTTCCCAAAGGCCACCTCCCTCTCCGCACCACAATGCCGCGCCAAGGCGTCGACTTCCTGCTTGAAAATCCCCAGCATCGCCGGATGCCCCGCCCACCACGATTTGACCGCCCCCTCAGCCAGCGAAAGCGAGCGATCCGGCACCAGCAAATCCGGATCCGCTTCTGGCTGGGTCCCCAGTCCCTGACATCCCGCACAAGCTCCCAAATGACTGTTGAAAGAAAAATGACGCGGCGTCAGCTCCGCCAGCCGGAATCCTGTCGACGGATTCGTAAAGGATGTCGTAAACCGCTGCTCGCGCCACTGGGGCTCCTCACCGCGCGGCCCGTCATCAATCAGCGCCCAGACTTCATCCGTACTCCACCGCAACGCCGTGCGCACCGAGTCAATCAATCGATCCGCTCCATCCGGTCGAATGGCCAGTCGATCAATGACGATCTCCACCGCCGGCGGATGCTCCACCGCAAATCGCCAACTGACCGTCCCCGACGCCTTTTCAGCCACCAGCGACTCCATCTCTTCCACCACCCCATTGACCCGCAACCGGACAAATCCCGCTTTTTGCAACCGAGTCACCAGCGGCCGTAAATCGCCCGTGCCCCCGATCTCCACCGCCGTCAACGGGGCCAAAATAATGACCCGCGCCCCATCCGGCAGCGCCTGCAACGCCGCCGCAATCTGGGGAATCGTCTGACGGTAAATCGGCTCACCCGTGGCCGGATCATGCGGCTGCCCGCACGAGGCATACAACACGCGCAGATAATCATACAATTCCGTCGTCGTCGCTACCGTCGATCGCGGATTCGGCGCGCTGATGCGCTGCTCAATCGCAATCGCCGGTGATAACCCCTCAATCGAATCAACATCCGGCTTCTCCAGACGCTCCAAAAATTGCCGCGCATACGCCGATAAACTCTCCACATACCGCCGCTGCCCCTCCGCATAAAGCGTGTCAAAGGCCAGCGACGACTTGCCCGAACCACTCACCCCAGTCACGACCACCAGTTGGTTTTTCGGCAATGCCACCGACAAGTTTTTCAAATTGTGCTGACGCGCACCACTCACCCTGATCCAATCGTGCCCAGCCCCCGCAGGCCGGGCCGTATCACCGAGAGCCAAGCCTGTCACACTGCTTTCCATCAGCTCAAGATGAAACACATTCAAAGAACCGCCAGTGCGTAATAGCACCACCAGAACCGAAGAACCGATCAATCCGCCAGCGCCCAGACACCCGCGATCGCCAGCACGGCTCACCCAACATCCGCGCTTTCCTCACCCCAAAAGCCCCGGGAGCCCGTAGGCCCCCCCGGCACCGCATCGGTCTCACACCGCCACCGGCTCGGCCGCCAGCCCAAACACATCGCGAGCATCAGCCACTTCGCCGGTAATGGCAGCGGCGGCCACCATAACCGGACTCATGAGGATGGTGCGGCCCGTGATGCTGCCCTGGCGTCCTTTGAAATTGCGATTGGACGAACTCGCACAGACCTGATCCCCTACGAGTTTATCGGGGTTCATGGCCAGACACATTGAACAACCGGCTCCACGCCACTCGAATCCCGCTTCGGTAAAGACTTTGTCCAAGCCTTCCTTGATGGCCAGCGCCGCCACAATCTGGCTGCCAGGAACCGCGATAGCCGTGACGCCCGGCGCCACTTTCCGGCCGCGCAGAAACTGGGCCACTTCGCGGAAATCACTGAGCCGGCCGTTGGTGCACGAGCCAATAAAGGCCACATCAATCTTCGTCCCTTTGATCGGTGCCCCCGGCAACAGCTTCATATACTCTAAAGCCTCCGTCAGACTGGCCCGCTCCGCGTCCGTTTCTAGACTGGCAAAAGACGGAATAGAACCAGTGACCGCACACCCTTGATCCGGCGAAATCCCCCACGTCACACTCGGGGCAATGTCCTCGGCACGAATGTTGACCACATCATCGAAAACCGCATCCGCGTCGCTGGCAAACGAACGCCAACGCTCGACCGCCACTTCCCAGTCCGCACCAGCCGGCGCATAAGGACGGCCACTCAAATACGCAAATGTCTTCTCGTCCGGATTGACATAGCCACAACGAGCTCCGCCCTCAATCGACATGTTGCAGACGGTCATGCGCTCCTCCATCGAGAAGCGGTCAAAAACCTCGCCGCCATATTCATAAGCGTAACCAATGCCCCCCTTGGCCCCCAGCAGAGCAATGATGTGAAGAATCACGTCCTTGGCGTACACGCCGGGACCCAGCAGGCCATCGACATTGATTCGGCGGACTTTGGCGCGTGACAAGGCCATCGTCTGCGTGGCAAGCACATCGCGAACCTGCGTTGTACCAATGCCGAAGGCAATCGCCCCGAAGGCACCATGAGTCGCGGTATGCGAGTCACCGCACGCAATGGTCGTGCCCGGCTGGGTGATGCCTTGTTCTGGCCCCACCACATGCACAATCCCCTGCTTCCCCGTGCTGAGGTCAAAATAGGTGATGCCAAAATCTTCGGCATTTTTCCGCAGCGCACTGATCATCTCGGCCGCCTGAGGATCGGCAAACGGTTCTTCTTGGCGGTCCGTCGGCACAATGTGATCAACCGTCGCAAACGTGCGATGAGGGTATTTCACCTTCAGCCCAAGATCGCGCAGCATCCCAAAGGCCTGCGGGCTGGTCACCTCGTGAATGAGGTGAGTGCCAATCAGAAGTTGTGTCTGGCCATTTGGGAGCGTGCGCACAGTGTGCGCCTCCCAGACTTTTTGGAACAAGGTCTTGCCCATTTCTTTGGATGTACGTGTGATGCGCCCAAGCAGCAGCCGTCAAGAATCTGGCCGCGGAGTCGCGAGTGTAGCACGCCTTTCGACAATGGGAAGCGGATCGTGCGGCGCCTTCACTTTGACTTTTTCCGAAAGCCCGGCGGA
>JALRGB010000745.1 GCA_023253575.1 Verrucomicrobiales bacterium | reverse complement strand
CCCGTAAAATCGACCGCCACCGGACCCGCATATCCCTTTCCAGGCATGTCATATGGAACATTGATCCAATACGCTCTTCCATCCTCCACCGGGTCGCCCCCACTAACCCCCACCCAGTCACCAGCCGCCTCCAGCTTGAGCACCGCCGGCGCCAGCCCCGGTGTAGAATCCACCGCAATCCCGGAAGCCGCCAACAACGAGTTGAAAGTAGGCGCCCCCAACAGCCCAAAACCCACCAAATTGTAACCCCCTTTAGTCCACTCCGGACGCGTAAACTCTACCACCCCACGAATAGTCAACTCACCCGCAGGGTCTCCATCAACCATCGTTTGCCCAGCCAGTGGCGTCACATGCACCAGATACGACTGATTGGCCTGCGCCAGAATACTCGCACTTTCACCGGAATCAGAGGTCGACTTCCAAAGCTTCCAACCGCCACGGCTGAATAACGTCTGCTGGTTGGTCGAGAATTCAGCTGTGCCCACCGGCCGGATCACACTCGCCACCTGATCGACACGGAATTGAGGGGCCACAAAAACCTGATCAACCGTCATCGCTGTCCCATCAGCATGAACCGGAGCGACTTGCAGCCATACCGCATTCCATCCATACACCAGCTTCAACGTTTGACTGGTCTCCACGGCCCGCGCCACCCCAGGGAAAATCATCACTGCCAAGAGCCAAAATATAGCTGGCAATCGGGAAAGGAAGCGTGGTATTTGAGTATTCATTTGAACGCTAATAAAGAGAGGAACACGGAATCATAGAACAGCTATGAATCGTAAATTAAAAAAAGAAACAAAATTGCCATATCCTGTCGATCATGAATCACTCCCGAAGACAACTCGCGTGACAAGAAACCACTTGCCGGGCGGCGCGACGACGGGCCAGATAACAATCTAATCACCTTCGCTCCGGGAGCCGTCGCTGCTGTTGGAGATTCCTTTTCACCCTGATCACGTTGCTGCATGAAACCCTGTCTGATTCCCCTCGCCTCGCTGACGTTCGTTTCACTGATCCGGGCGGACGTGGTTCCACCCGCGCTGTTCACGGTCCCGGAAGGACTAGAAGTGACTTTGTGGGCGACCTCTCCTTTGCTTCACAATCCGACCAACATTGATTTTGACGCCCAAGGGCGTCTCTATGTGGCCGAAGGGGTGAACTATCGCGGACACGGCGGCCGTCGTCCGGAGGGCGACCGCATCGTTATTCTGGAAGACACCACAGGTCAGGGGGTGGCCGACCGCAGCACCGTTTTTCTGCAAGAAACCGGACTCGCTTCGCCCTTGGGCGTAGCCGTGCTTGGCAACCGAGTGATTGTCTCTCAACCTCCTGATCTTCTAGTTTTTACCGATGTCAATGGCGATCGTGTTTTTACCCCCGGGGTTGACCAGCGCGATGTGTTGCTGACGGGGTTTGCCGGCAGGCAGCACGATCACAGCCTGCACAGCCTCACGGCCGGACCGGATGGTCAGTGGTATTTCAACCAGGGCAACACGGGTGCCCAGTTCACGGACCGATCTGGAAAAACATTTCGCATCGGCAGTCCGTACATGCTGCAGGAGATTGCCGGGCAAAAGAGTGATGATGGCCACGTCTGGATTGGAGGATTCACGGCGCGTATGAATCCGGACGGCACGCAGGTCCGGATCATGGGGCACAATTACCGCAATAGTTACGAGCAGACGATCAACTCGGTAGGTGACATGTATCAAAGCGACAACGATGATCCTCCGGCCTGCCGGGTCTCGGTCGTGATGGAAGGCGGCAATGCAGGTTTTGCGTCAGCCGACGGCCAGCGTTCATGGGATGCCGACAAGCGACCTGGCCAAGACACACCGACCGCGGAATGGCGCCAAGAAGACCCCGGCACCATGCCCGCCGGCGATATCTATGGCGGCGGCTCGCCCACCGGAGTGGCCTTCTACGAGAACGGGGCGCTGGGCGAAAAATGGTCCGGCCTGCTGCTCGCCTGCGAAGCCGGTAAAAACGTCATTTTCGGGTACTTTCCGCAACCGGACGGAGCCGGATTCAAGCTGGAGCGGTTTGATTTCATGACCTCCAACAAGGAAAAGGAATGGGCCGGTTCCGACTTCCTCGGCGGCCGGGCGACCGGCGCGCTCAAGACCCTGTTCCGGCCGAGCGACGTTTGTGTGGGTCCCGACGGGGCGCTCTATGTGGCTGACTGGTATGATGCCGGTGTCGGCGGCCATGGCACCAGTGACGAGGCGTATGCAGGCGCCATTTACCGGATTGCGCCTAAAGGCTTTAAGCCCGTGATTCCAGCGCTCGATCTCAAAACCGTTGATGGTCAAATTCAAGCGCTGAAGAGCCCGGCCGTCAATGTTCGCTACAGCGGCTTCACGGCGCTCAAGGCGGGGGGAGCCGCGTCCGTACCGGCTCTGAAGGCGCTGCTCGCCGACACCAACCCGTATGTGGCCGCCCGCGCCATCTGGCTGCTGGCTCAGATCCCGGGCGCCGGCCGCGGGGCCGTCACTCCGCTGCTTTCATCCAAGGAACCGCAGCAGCGACTCACGGCTTTCCGCGCCCTGCGCGCCCTCAACGAAGATATCCTGCCGTTAGCCGAAAAACTGGCGAGTGACCAGTCCGCCGCCGTGCGCCGCGAGGCGGCCCTAGCTCTGCGCCCGCTACCCGCGGAAAAAAGCGTGCCCGCTCTCGTTAAAATTGCCCAAGGTTTTGACGGCCGAGATCGCGCCTATCTCGAGGCGATCGGACTTGGCAGCACTGGCAAAGAAAAGGAACTATTTGCGGCCCTCGTCCAATCCATGGGTAGCGGCGAGCCCGAATCGTGGTCCGAAGCCATGGCTTGGCTGGCTTGGCGCCTGCACCCGGCCGCCGCGGTTTCCGACTTTAAGACTCGGGCGCTTTCCCCCAAACTGACACCCGACCAAAACAAACTCATGCTGACGGCTCTGGCCTTTGTCCCAAGCCGCGAAGCCGCTGGCGCCATGATCGAGATCGCAAATACGCCAAATTATCACCTCAAAGAACTGGCTTCATGGTGGCTACTCAACCGCAAAGGAAATGACTGGCGAGCCTACGACGTCGAAGGCGCGATGCAGGCGCTCGGCCTCTACGATCCGGAAAAAATCCAGCTCACCGCCGTGGAAATGCCGCCCGTCCCAGAAAATGCCCCTGCCCTACCCCCCGTGGCAGAAATCGCCCAGCTCACCGGCGATGCCGCCCGCGGCCAGACCGCCGCCGCCGCCTGCTACACATGCCACAAAATCGGGGACACCGGGGTCGACTTCGGCCCGAATCTCACTAGCTACGGCCAACAGCAGGCCGCGGAAATCATCATCGCCGCTATGGCCACTCCCTCCGCTGCCATCTCGCACGGCTACGAAGGCAGTACCATCAAAACCACCGACGGCCTCACCATCACCGGCATGATCCTCGCCAAGGGCGATCCCGTCATCATCAAATGCATGGGCGGCCAACTGCAAACCGTGCCCCAGTCCCGCATCGCCTCCATCACACAAATGAGCGACTCCCTCATGTACCACCCATCCCAGCTCGGCCTCACTGCTCAAACCATCGCCGACATCACCGCCTATTTGAAAAAACTCTGATCCCGCACCACCCAGACAACACTCATCATCCCGCCAGGTGCGACCAACCTGTCCGCCAAACACGACAGAAGTTTGACTTGGAATCTCCGGCTCGT
>JALRGB010000687.1 GCA_023253575.1 Verrucomicrobiales bacterium | reverse complement strand
AACGACCGAGGGCCGCTAGGACGGGCTTCACGCGACGGACGCGGATCACGCGGCGGCAGCGGCGCATGGCCGGCGGCCTTGCGCTGCACGGCACGAGCTTGAGCCGGGCGCGCCTTAATGACAGTATGCCGGGCCAGAAGCTGGGCCGTTTCAGCCGCGGAAAGAATCCGCCAGCGACCGGATCGAAGCTCGGGAGCCGTGAACGCGCCAATCCGCACCCGCTGCAGTCGCTGCACCCGGTAGCCGATGGCCTCGAACATGAGACGAATCTGGCGTTTAATCCCTTGCGTCAGCGTGAGGGCCACCACTCGGGGTTCGATGTGCTCAACGGCGACCGCTTTGGCAAATCCGCCTTCGATCATCATGCCTTTGAGGAGCTGGTCTCGGTCTTCCTCTCCGCGGAAGACGCGATCCACGGCAATCAAATATTCTTTTTCCACGCCGAACCGCGGGTGGGTCAATTTCTCGGTTAATTCACCGGAATTGGTCAAAATCAGTAATCCTTCGCTGTCCTTGTCGAGCCGACCGACATAATGCAGCGACTGAAGGTGCGCTGGGAGCAATTTGTACACGGTCTCGCGAATTCCGGGCTCACGGCGCGGATCTTCCAGCTCGTCGTGCCGAGTGCAGAGGAAACCGGGAGGTTTGTTGAGGATGACCGTGGTATCGACATGGGCCTTCATTTTCCGGCCATCTACGGTGACCTCGTCGGCGTCGCCCACCTGGGTGGCGAGCGCGCGAACTTCCTCCCCATTGATGAACACTCGTCCTTCTGCGACGATTTGCTCGCAGGAGCGGCGGGAACCCAGGCCACAAGCGGCAAGATATCGATTTAGGCGCATGGCGGTATCAGACAGAACGAAAAGTCTCCATCAAAGAGTCGGGGAGTCGGACGTCAAACGAGGACCGAACGACCGGCCGCCGCACGCGTCCTGAGGGAATAGGACAGATGAAAAGAAATGGCAGGCGTCAACGAAAAAAGGCGACGGGCCAAATGCCGCCGCCTTGGTCGGGTCCGCATGTGCGCACTCTAAGCAGGCACTTATTCTGCGGTTTAGATAGCAGACGCTGGTCCTGCGGTTTAGATAACAGGCGCTTATTCTGCGGGCTTGGTTTTGGGCAGGCCGAGCGGGGAACGGCCATCTTTCCAGACGCCACGAGCCTGCATGAGCTTGACGCGCTCAAAACGCTTGAGCACACTGCGCTTGGAACCGACGGATTTGGACTTCTTGAGACTTGGATGCTGCGACATGGCGATGACCCGGCAGGATGAAACCGGTCGGCAACATAACCGCCCCACACACTTTGCCAACAGGTTTTTGGAACTCATTGAGAACTGGCACCGCTTTCCCCTGCATTGAGCGGGAGGATCGACCCGGTTTTTACTCAAAGAAACCGCTACCCTGCGTGCCAGTCCGCGCTCATAATGACAGCACCCATGACGGCATTGCTGGCCAAAACATTTTCCATCGAGAGCACTGAACTCTGGTTCCAGCTGCGTCAGGTCTACATGCACGAGGAGTTGTTGCGCCCGGTTTTTGTCTGGGGCGTGGGACTGGGCACCTTGTTGCTGCTCATCGCTCTCGTGCTGAAAGATGAACGGCTCAAGCGCACCGCCCTCGTCATCGCCGGAGCCGCCGGACTGGCGGTCATCCCCTACCTGCAAATGCGGGCCGAAAGCAGCCAGAAACCCCACCCCGGCGCCGAGTATTCAGCTAAAGTCACTCGCCTGCGGCAAGAATCGCGCTGGGTCTTCCTCGGGCTCGGCGCGCTCTCCCTCGGCACGGCCATCTGGGGCGCCCGCACCCGCTACGCAGGTCCCCTCACCATCGCCACCGTGATCGCAGGCCTCGGCGCCACCAGCACCGGCCTGTGGCTCGCCGCTCATGACGCCGGCGCCATGAACTTCTCCCCACGGAAAACACCGCTGCTCAAACCCACCGCCGCCCCCATGAGAACGCTTCGCGCCGAACCCGTGGAATAAGCCGCCGTCAGCCCTTCGTCGTCAGTCCTCAGTCCTTCGTCCTTCGTCGTCAGTCCTCAATCCTTCCTCCACCGTCCACCGCCATGATCCCGACCCGCACCCGCCCACCCCAGAGCGGACGCTCGCACGCCCCCCTCACCCGGCGTTTGCTCGTTCTGGCCCTACTGGCCTGCGCCGCCGCCGTCATGGCCCCCCGCCCCCTCTCCGCCGCCGATCCGCTGGCCCCTTTTGTCCTGGCCGACCTCAATCCCGCCTCCATCCGGGTCGGAAATCCGGTGTCGCCCCCTGATTACACCGAGTGGATCTCAGCGTATTATTTCGGCAACGAAGGATGAAGCGTCTGCCAGGCCCAGTTTGGAGCCCTTCAGACCATCACGACCGAGCTAGCCGCCGCGGGCACCGACCGCCCGGTGCAGATCATCGGCTTAAACATGTCCCGCTATGCCGGCACCGCTTTCACCTTGGCCCAAATGACCAACGGGCGCTCCATGCCCTGGCTGCGCTGCGAAGCGGAGGCCAGCCTGAATGACCCCTCCACCCACTGGGCCATTCCCACTCCCAACGGAGGAAGCCGCCAACCCCTCTACCGGGAACTCGTCATTCTGAACCACCGGAATGAATACCTGCAATCCTTCGCCCTCGCCAGTCAGCCGATCGACGGCCCCACCAACGCCGCTCAACGAGCCACCGTGCGAGCCGCCCTCGCCGCCGCAGCCGTGCTCACGGACACCGATGCCGACGACCTGCCCGATGCCTGGGAACAGGACGAATTCGGTGGACTCGCCACCGTGGATGGAAATACCCCCACCCCATCCGGCCTCACTGCTTTCATGGCCTACGCCATCGGCCATTCCCCTCACACCCAGACCCCCAATCCAGGGATTCAAATCACCCAGACCGCCACTTCCCTCACCCTCCACTCGACCCGCCGCCTCGCCCAACTTCCAGGTCTGGTCTGGCAGCTGCACACCAGCCGCCAACTCGCCCACTGGACCGATTGGACCGGTCCCGGCCAGCCCGTCGTACGTCCGTTGTTCGATGGATCAGGCACCGCCCAGATCACCTACGACCTCAGCCCAACCCCCACGCCCGACGCCATGTTCCGACTCATGATCAAACCCTGATCAGGAAATGGCGATTGAGGAAATGTAAAAAAAACTGGAAATTACGGGATACTTAACTATGTCTCTTAAGTACCAGCCATTTCAGGCGGGTCTCATCTCAACCTCATCCCATCCACACTCATCCATGAAATCAACCACCCTGCTCCTTCTCGCCGTTGCCGCCGCCAGCCTCGCCCTGAGCGCTTGCAAATCCAAAGAAGTCGCTCCAGCTCCTGCTCCTGCCCCCATCGGCGGCTACTCCTCCGGGAAATAGTCTGACCCGTTGAATCTCACCCGCCACCCGCTGGGTGCATTCCGCCAAAGTGGACGGCACGGTTTTTTCCGTCCGCCCACTTTTTTTTGCGAAATCTCCCGTCCCGGCCACGCTTTACTTTCACTATGAAACACATCCAATCCCTGCTCGCCCTCGCGGCCGCTGTCGCCTTCACCGGACTCACCTCCTGTGCCTCGTCCTCTTCTTGCTGCACCAGCGGTGCCGCCGCTAAAAAAGAATGCTGCGCCACCGAAGGAGACGCCTGCAAAAAAGGTACCTGCACCAAACCCTGCTGCGCTAAAAAGACCGAAGCCTGCAGCTCCTGCGACAGCAAAAAAACCGCCGCCACCAAGAGCTAATCGCGGCAACCGCGGGCTAATCGCGGCAACCGCGGGCTAATCGCGGCAACCGCAACCTAAACGCGGCAACCGCAACCTAAACGCGGCGACCGCAGGCCACGTTAGACGCGCAAAAACCGCGTTCCAGCCAGACTCCCTGCCACCGCAGGGAGTCCACCCTCCGCCGTTAAACCCGAGATCGCCTGCGATCTCAAGAATCCTTCGTGTGGGCCACCGGCCTCAGAAATCCTCCCGGAAAATCCACCTGGCCGCAGAGACAGTCCTCCGAGCAGCCCCGCGCTGTGCCTCAACCCGCGGTGAATAGACGGCTCCGCGCGAGACTTTCGGATGCCAAGGAGCGCACCCCTCGCCTGTATTCCGATCGCTCAAGGCGAAAAGGCAGGCCCGAGGCCACGCGGGAGCGAAACTCCATCGCCTTTCTGCCTTGCGTGATACCAAATCACCGATATCATTCGACCGCTCGTTATCATGCGATGGACAGATGGCAGAGTGGTCGATTGCGCACGCCTGGAAAGCGTGTGTGCTAGAAATAGTACCGAGGGTTCGAATCCCTCTCTGTCCGCCAGTTTTATAAAGCGGTAAATATCAGCCGATTAGAAAATCGACGCAGGCTGAAAAGTTGGGAAATGGCAACGCAAGTGGCAACATGTCACGACCTGTGGGTCCGCAAATAGGCCAACAAACTTCCCCGCACGATGAGCCGAACCC
>JALRGB010000660.1 GCA_023253575.1 Verrucomicrobiales bacterium | reverse complement strand
GATCGCACCCCGCCCGGAAAACACCGGTCCTAAACAAAGCATCGGACCACAAAAGTTTCGATTAAAGTTAGAAAGTAAGATTATTTTATAATCAATATATTTTACAGCAAAATTTACAATTAGTTACATTTACAAGGAATGAAAAAATTGTCCTCTTTTGCCTGCGCTGTATTCTTATAATGGGTCAGTATTTTCCCCAATTATGAACACACGATTTCACCTTGCCATTGTCGGTGGCGTCTTAGCCACGGTTCTAGGCGCGTTCGCCCAGTCTCCTGACGCTCCGCCTTTCCCCTCAATCGCGCTGCCGAAGGATGCAGCGGGCATGGAAATCGTCAAAGCATTGGGCAACAAACTCCCACAGGTCGCGGCCTGGTATGGAAAGACGGGCATGGAGCTACGGACGATGTGTGCGGCGCAGAGCTCGCTACGGGCCGACCGCAAGGGTCAGCTCTATTATGCTTGTCAGGAGGCTCCGGTTGTCTCAACGACGCAGACCACCACCGCCATCACGGCCAATGCGCTCCCGGCCCAAGCACTCACAGTGACCGAGACTTTCGCGCTCCACAGCAATCCCGGAGCCAGTCGGACGATTTATCTCGATTTTAACGGACATACGACTTCCGGTACGTTATGGAACAATGGCGCCACGCTGGTCACGCCTCCGTATAGTGTGGATGCGACCGTCACCACCGCGTTCTCCCCCACCGAGCTCGCGAACATCCTGCAGATCTGGCAGCACGTCAGCGAAGACTACTCCGCTTATGACGTCAATGTCACCACCGCCGACCCTGGGCTGGAAGCGCTGCGCAAAACCACCACCACCGATACCACCTACGGCGTGCGCGTCTGCATCGGAGGCAGTAGTTATGATTGGTTCGGAGCCGGAGCCGGGGGCGTCGCCTACCTCAACTCCTTCAGCTGGAACTCAGACACCCCCTGCTTCGTCTTCATCGCCCAGCTCGGCAACGGCTTCCCAAAATACGTCGCTGAAGCCACCAGCCACGAGGTCGGCCACACCGTCAGCCTCCAACACGACGGCCGCCTAGATAACCCGGCCACCGTGGCCAACGAAGCCACCGAATATTACGCCGGCCATGCCAACTGGGCCCCCATCATGGGCAATAGTTACTACAATGCCGTCACCCACTTCAGCAAAGGCGAATACGCCTTCGCCAACCGGACGCAAGACGACCTCACCGCCATGCTGGCCCACGTGCCTCAAAAATCCGATGACCACGGCGATACCATCATCACTGCCACCGCACTGAACGGCACAACCCTCAGCGCCACCGGCATCATCGGAACCAGACTGGATGCCGACCTCTTCGGCTTTAATACCGCCGCCGGTCAAATCACCCTGAACGCCCAACCCAGCGAGGTCTCCCCCAACCTCGACATCGAACTCGCCCTCTACGACGGCAGCGGCAACCGCCTCGGCACCGCCAGCCCTACCAACACGTTGGGTACCAGCCTGACTCTCACCGTCGACGCCGGAACGTATTACGTGGCCATCGACGGAACCGGCACCGGCGATCCGACAACCGCCTACAATGATTACAGCAGCATCGGCCAGTATTCATTGACCGGCACCGTGATCGGCAGTGGCAATCAACCGCCCACCGCCGTCGCCTCTCAGTCGACCCCAGTCTCCGGCCGCGCCCCGCTCACCGTGCAGTTCTCTAGCGCCGGCTCGGCGGACAGCGATGGCACCATCGTGCAATATGATTGGGACTTTGGCGACGGCTCCGTCGGCTCCACTGAAGCCAGCCCCGTGCACACGTATACCGCCGTCGGCACCTACACCGCTTCGCTCGTGGTTTTCGATGATGGTGGTCTCTCCAGTTCCACTCAGGTGACCATCACCGTCGTCGGCAATCAACTACCCACCGCCGTCGCATCGCAGTCGACCCCAGTCTCCGGCCGCACCCCACTCACGGTACAATTCTCCAGCGCAGGCTCGACTGACACCGATGGAACCATTGTTCAGTATAATTGGACTTTCGGTGACGGCACCGCCAACTCCACTGAAGCCAGCCCCGTTCATACGTATACCGCCGTCGGCACCTACACGGCCTCGCTCGTCGTTGTCGACAATGAGGGCGGTCTCTCCAGTTCCGCACGGGTGACCATCACCGTCACTCCCGATAACCGAATCTACGTGGCCAGCATCGCCATGACGACCACGACAACGACTCGCGGCACCACCGCCCGGGCCGTGGTGACGATTCGCAATGTCAATGGGACGGTCAAGTCGGGAGCCACCGTGACCGGCAGCTGGAGCGGCGTGGTCAGCGGCAATGTCAGCGGCCGCACCGCCACCAATGGTACCATCGGCTTCACCTCAGCCCGAACCCGCACCAGCGGCACCTTCACCTTCACCATCACCGGAGTGACCGCGACCGGCAATACCTACGATCCTACACTGAATACGCTGTCCAGTAATTCGATCACCCGCTAACCGCGGGTCGAGTTTCTTCTTCGGCTTATTCGATCACCTGACCATTCACGAACGCCCCGGTGAATTGCCATGACAACCCGCCAGCCGCGTCCACCACGGTAAAAAAGTCGTAATTACCTACTTTGCGGTCGCCGGCCGCATTCAGGGTGGTGGCGCCCGTCGCACCCCAGTAGCGGTTGGCATTACGGACAAAAGTTGGCCAAAGCGACTTGACGCGCGATTTCGTGCCACGCTGGACCGGCACTTCCTGACGGGACAGAACGGCCACTATGGTCGCATCATACGCCGCCAGCGCAAAAGCATCCGGGACAAATCCCACTTTGGCCTGAATCTTATCCGAGAGCGGTTGGGAGATGCTCGCCGCCGCCGGATCCAGTCCGACCGTAGGTGCAGTGAAGCGAACCGCCGCCGCAAAGGCCGCCGCCGTAGGACTGGCCAGCAGCGCAACACTCTGGGTCAACCCGTCACCACTGTACCACTTGACCCCAGCCAGCTCCGGGTAATTGCGAGCCAGCTCAAGGATAGCAATACCTTCATCAAAACTAGCCAGATACACCGCAACCGTGGCCCCCGGCACACTGGCCGCCCGGACCTGCCCGGCGATCGCGAGCACTTCATCCGTGAATGATGTCTCGCTCTCCGCATAGCGCACCCCCTCAGTGAACGTCCCACCCAGCGCCGCAAAGGCCGATTTGGTGGAATTATGCAGTCCGTCATTGCCGGGATCCGCCCTCCAGAAGGGCACCACCGTCGTGATCTTGTCCACAGCCATCAGCCCCGCGACCGCCTGACCTTCTTCAACATCGGCCGGACAAAACCGAAAAATAGCATCATCCGCAAACGCCAGCGAGGAGGCCGTACTCCCCTGACTCACCACCAAGACCCCCAGCCGGTCAGCCAATGGCTTGATCGCCCGCACCTCAGAACTCGATTGCGGCCCGATGACAACACTCACGTTGTAACGCCGGGTCAGCTTCAAAAACGCCTGCTCAGCCAGCACCGGGTCAAGTTTCGTGTCCTCCACCCGCAACTCCACCACCGTCGGCAAACCCGCCTCCCGAAACTCCGCATTCAAATCGTCCACCGCAATCTGCAAAGCCGCCTGACTGGCCAGTCCCAGTGACGACCACTCGCCCGTCAGAGACAACAACGCCCCGACGACAATTTTCCGCGGCACGACTTCATCCGGCTTGGCCCACCCGCTCTCGAACGGAGTCATGAAACTCACACCCATGGCCGCCATGCCCACCTTGCCCAAAAGAGAACGACGAGAAGCCACTCCAGACTTTCTCAAAAAGCTCGATAATTGCGTCATACTTTGAGCCTAGCGGAGCCGCCATCCTGCGCAAGCTTCTACTGGTTTGACTCAGTCAAAAAAATATCGAAAAAACCGTCCCATATCCAGACGCCGCCGTCTCTATGGCTCCTCCGCCATAAAATCCGGCTGCATCATGGCACGCACAGCCGCCTCCACGTCATCCGCCCGCATCAGCGCCTCGCCCACCAGGAGGGCATTCGCCCCCCACGACTGAACCAGCCGGGCATCCTCCGGAGTTTTAATGCCACTTTCACTCACCAGCAGCACATCCTCCGGCACGTCTTCGCTCAGGTCCTCCGTGGTATGAAGATCCACTATGAACGTCTTCAGATTGCGATTGTTAATGCCAATCAGCCGCGCCTCCATGTCAATAGCCCGATCCATCTCCTCGCGGTTGTGCACCTCCACCAAAACATCCAGCTGGCAGGCATGAGCGCACGCCTGCAAACGACTTAGTTCCTCGTCGGTCAGAGCCGCCACAATCAGGAGAATCGCATCCGCCCCAGCAATAACCGCCTCGTAAATCTGAACCTCATGGATGATGAAATCTTTGCGCAAAACCGGAACGTCCACCGCACGGCGGATCTGCGTCAGATAACTCAACTGCCCCTGAAAAAACTTCTCGTCCGTCAGTACAGAAATAGCGCTGGCTCCCGCTTGAGCATACAAACGAGCCTGATTGACCGGATCAAATGACTCCGTAATCACCCCGACCGAAGGCGATGCTTTTTTGACTTCGGCAATAAGCCCAAGGCGATCAGCACCAAGGTCAAGCGCACGATAAAGCGAGCGAAAATCATTCCGCAGAGCCGCCTCATGGCGGTACTTTTCCTCCAGCGGAAGAATCTTGGCGATTTCAGTGCGTTTGTGCGCGATGATTTCTTGGAGCTTATCCATGAGAGCTACAGCCTAGCGCTGGCTGGCGTCGCACGCAAAAGACAATCGATGTGTTCTCACAACTTGTTGCCCCACCTCGGCCTGCATCGCAAAGGCAGAACTAGAAGCATCCGGCCCTGCGTTAAAATGATTGACGCCCGGCTCCAATCGATTCGTCAAATCGGAACCACTGATGGAAAGCAAAGCCCGCGCCACCACCGATATAAGGCCTGAGGGTCCCCGAAAAAGGAGTGCGTAAACACAGTTGAAGTAGAGCGATACCCACTCACGGATGCCAAG
>JALRGB010000620.1 GCA_023253575.1 Verrucomicrobiales bacterium | reverse complement strand
GTTTTGCAGCTCAACAATGGGTTTCTCAAACTCGAGGGCCACTAACTTCATCAGTCCACACCGTAACGTCAGAACAGGCTGGGCGGCAACCCGAAAGAAATGATTCCCTCACTGCCGCAAAACAACCACCGGCGTGCCCGTACGCAAAATGGTGGACAACTCTTCCAAATCCCCATCATCAAGAAAAATCCCCTGAACCACCGCCGTCACCCCGCCCGCCGGAACAGATACCCGCTCAGAATCGGGCCGAAATAACACCCCAGGTCGACCCGGCCGCCCCGTCGTCAATAATTGCTTCCTCGCAAAAGCATACTTAGGGTCGGTCGCCAACACCTTGCGATCACCCACCCACGCCGGCTTCTCCTGAATCTGCGTCTTCAATACCTTGGGGAAAGTCGGCGGCACAACCACCGCCGTCAGCCGGTAATTCTTGAAAAAAATCGGATCCAACCCAGCCGCCGCCTTCTGACGCACCGTCAATACCTCATCGGCCAGCCGAACCTCCAACTCAAACTCCAACGGCTGATACACCAGCCGGTCGCCAGGCTGCAAATTCAAGCTGGTCAGGTTGTTCAAACGCTTCAGAAAAGGAATCGTCGTCAGACTGCCCTTCTCGATTTTTGCCAACGAATCACCCGATTTTACGATGTAGTCACGCTTGCCCGGCATCGGGGCGCGGGAAAATAATCGGTCGACATTCATCTCCCCCAACATCCGCCGCGCTTCCGACTCCCAAGGAGAATTCGGATAAACTTTCAGCAGACGGTTCAACTGCTCATGCACGTCCTCCAGTTGCCCGGCCGCCAGCGCATCGTTGATTTTCTGAAACGATGGCGCCGAAGGGTCCGGCGCCGGCCCCTTGTTCGTCTGTTGCTGCCGACGCAACAACTGCTGCTCCGCCAACCGCTCGGGCTGATCAATCGTATCGTAAAACCAATAGGCGGCGAGAAACGTGCCTCCCAACAAGGCCAGGGTCAAAACAAAAACCAGAATCTTGAATCGCATCGCGCAACAGCGGATCAAAACGGGTCAGAGCAGCCCGCGTCGTTTAAAATCGAAAATATTAATACCGGAAGATTTTTGAATCATCTCCACCGTAAATCGCAACAAGCTGATTTCCCATGTGTCATCCACCCCGGCGATCACCGCATTCATGGGATCACCCACCCGCACCGCCTCGTCCACCAACCGCCCCTGAACGGCCTCAAAGGGCTCGTGCAAAAGCGTTTCAGATACGTTCAACTTGCTGAAGTTAAATCCATACCGCAGAATCGCGAGCTGGGAATGATGCGCCTTCAGCCAATCGCGAAACGCTTCAGCCTGATCCCCAAACCCCTCAAAACTCATCTCCTGATCCGGATCGGGACGCAAAATAACCGGACGCCCAGCCTGAATGCGCCCGGTGCGCACCCGCACCTGATCCACCTCATCCATCAACTCGCTAATCAAGACAAAATGGAACTCGGTCGTTCCAAAGGTGTCAATGCGGCGATCAGGCACATGAAGCACCCGGGTCATCTCAAGGGCATACGCCACATCGTGCTGTTCAAAATTCACAAAAAAAAGAGGGAAAGCAGATACAGATTAAACCATCAGAACTTGGACCACGGAGCCACCTGAATGGATCCGTCCGGCATCATCATTAACGCCCCGTCCCCATGAAAGTCACTGCGCTCTAAAAACCACGGCTGCCGCCACGCCCGGGGCGTGTCTGGCCCAGTGTCAAACTCCGTCGGAATATACGACCCCTCAAAGGCATCACGGTCTTTCTTGTCCACATTGGCCGCCCGCTCCCGCTTGTCCGTCGGACACATCCACGTGGTCTCAGAAATCCCGTAGTCCTTCTGCTTCATCACCGTAATCCAAAATTCCCAATACCCTTCCTCCCCTCCACCCGCATCAATCGAAGACGGATTGTCCGGCATCTGCGGCCACTCGCTATAATCAGCCAAATACATCCCAAACCCACCATACAACGTCTTCAAATTATTCTCGCACCCAGCTCGCTCCACCCGGTTGCGAATCTTGCTCCAGTTAAAAACAAGCCCAATGCTCGCCAGCATCGCAATCAAAGCAATCGTCACCAATAACTCAGTGAGCGTAAATCCACGACGAGAAGCGACCCGAGACCGCAACAACGTGGCACGGCTCACCGGAGACTGGAATAAGACAGAAGTCATGATACAGCTGCAGAAAAAATCAGGATCTAACCAGTATCCACACAGCACGTCTCCCTGCAACGAAAGCTGTCACTGCTACCCAAAAAAAACAAGCGGACGCCGAAACGCCCGCTTGTTGCATGAAAAGAATTTCCTAAGGACGAAGATCGCTAGGATCGCTAGGATCGTTGAATGGCTTAGAACGCGAAGCCACCACCACCGGTGCCTTCAATGCTGCCGTTCGTACCACCAATCGATCCGGTGACGCTGTAGCTGATGCGGGCACCAAAGACACGAATCTTGACGCGATTTTGAGGTTCTGGGAATGGATCATTGCCACCGCGGTCCACCGTCACCGATTGCACCGGCCCTGGGACAAAAGTGGTCACAGGATCGCCTGTTGGAGGAATCGTATCAGGACCGTAGGTCGCATACATGCGCTGGGTGATCGGCTGAGGGCCGAGGAAATTAGCTTCACCCTTGGCCTTGAAACGAACGTTAGGGGCAGTCGAGGTCAATTTACCACTCCAGCTCGTGTTGGCAATACCCACCGGGCCGCTGCCACCCACACTCGTCAAACTGAAGTTCGCCGGAGTCGCCTCACCCGCCACAATGGACGGACGAAGTGGAACCGTGTAGGCCGCATTGGCGCCCGTCGTTCCAGGGCTGAAATTAGGATTGTTGTCGACGATTGGAGTCGTCCGGTTCTGGCTCGGGCCAGGGTTGCGGTTAAACGCAGAACCATTGGTCATGCCATCCACCGTCTTGCCATCAAAATCAATGGTCGCTTGGCAGCTACCGAAGAAAGTGATGCCCTTGTAATAAATCATCGAAGAATTGAAGGCTCCGAGCTGAGCTGATTCCGTCGAACTAAAACGGAAGATGCCAGCGCCGTTCTTCATGGTCATCGAACCACCGAAGATGCCGGTCACACTGCTGTTATAAGTGTTGCCAGACCAGGGGCCACCGGTCCAAGCGAGCGCGGGGGTGGACTGCATGGCCACCATGGTAAAGATTGCGATCAGTTTCTTCATGCGGACAACATTCTGCTCCAGACCGGGGCAGGGAGGCAAGAGAAATTCCACGTTTCTGAAAAAAATTTCGCAGCCCCCCACATCCCGTTGATTATCGATGGATCATGCTTGCCGATTACCACACACACACCGCGTTGTGCCGCCACGCCGAGGGATGGCCTGTCGATTACGCCGCCGCCGCCGCCGCCATCGGCCTGCCTGAGCT
>JALRGB010000531.1 GCA_023253575.1 Verrucomicrobiales bacterium | reverse complement strand
AATGGACGGTTGAAGCATCAGGCGGTGACCCGCGGGGTGGCGGCCCGGCTGGGCCGGGCTCGTTTGTCTAGGATCCGGTGGGACTGGGCTCCTAGCGCGATGACGGCGTAGGGGGCCACGCTTTCATCGAGGTGGACATTGGCTCCGATGGTGGCGTGTTCGCCGATGGTGGTGGTACCGCCGAGGATGGTGGCATTGGGATAAATCGTGACGTGATCGCCGACATTGGGGTGTCGTTTGACGCCTTTGATGATGTGTCCCTCGTCGTCCTTGGCGAAGCTTTTGGCTCCGAGGGTGACTCCGTGATAGAGTTTGACGTGGCGTCCGATGACGCAGGTTTCGCCTACGACTACTCCTGTGCCGTGGTCGATAAAGAAGTGTGACCCAATGGAGGCGCCTGGGTGGAGATCGATGCCGGTGCGGCTGTGAGCCCATTCCGTCATCATGCGGGGGAGGAGGGGCACGCCGCGGCCATAGAGCCAGTGGGCCAGCCGCTGAATGGCAATGGCCTCGATGCACGGGTACGAGAGGATGATTTCCTCGTAACTTCTGGCGGCTGGATCACCTTCGTAGGCGGCTTCCACATCTGTGAGCAGGAGAGTGCGCACATCCGGTAGGCAGCTGAGAAATTCACAGACCAACCGCCGGGCGGTTGTATCGTCCGGGCTCTGGGTGTCCTTTTGACTGTGCAGACTGCGGGTCACTTCCTGCGTGAGGCGGGTGATGAGATCGTCCAGTTGACGGCGTGTTTTGCCGGCCACGCAGGCTGTGGTCATCGGTTCCTCCGTGAAAAACCCTGGAAAAAGTAGGGCTAATAAACCCCGGCAAATCGCGGGCAGGGCGTCACGGGATGGCAGGTTAGTGCCATCCAAATGATTGATGCCGCCGATCTCCGAGTAGGAAGTCAGTAGTTGTTGGGCGATACTGTCGGTCTCGCAGGCCATGCAGGTGTGTGGGGGGGGATGGGGCGGATCAAATAAACCCCACGCCACTTAGAGCGGACCTGCGACCGCGACAAATGAGAATTTTTGCCTGAAGCAGGTCCAGATCGGCCTGCATCGGGCGCCGGATCCGTCCATGGCCCGAGGGGAGTGGCGCGCGCGCCAAATGTTCCCTCTTCTTCTGTCGCTGGGGGAGCTGAGCCCGGTCGTGGTGCCGAACGCCTTGCCGACTGTTTTTTGGGTCGCGGGGCGGATCCGAGGAAGCGGTTTCGCCGCCATTGTCTTGAGGGATGTGGCCCCCAGGCCAAGGATGGAAACCGCGCCCGCCGTACCACCTACAGGGGCGGAGCGGTCAGACCCGGTTTTTGAAGAAGGCGATGGTCCGTTCGAGCCCTTCTTCCAGGCTGACGCGCGGTTCCCAGTTGAGCAGTGAGCGGGCGAGTGTGATGTCTGGGCGCCTGACTTTGGGGTCATCGACTGGCCGCGGGTGGTGTTCGAGGCGGGACGAAGAGCCGGTGAGGGCGATGATTTTTTCTGCGAACTGGAGGATCGTGAGTTCGTTTGGATTGCCGATGTTGACGGGCAGGTGGTAATTGGCGTGCATGAGTCGCCAGAATCCTTCGATGAGGTCGTCCATGTAGCAGAACGACCGGGTTTGTGAGCCATCGCCGTGGAGGGTGACGGGTTCATGGCGGAGCGACTGGGCGATGAAATTCGGAACGACGCGACCGTCGCGCAGCCGCATGCGCGGGCCGTAGGTATTGAAGATGCGGACGATGCGGGTGTCCACGCCATGGGTTCGGTGGTAGGCCATGGTGATGGCTTCGGCAAAGCGTTTGGCTTCGTCGTAGCAGCCGCGGGGGCCGACGGGATTGACATTCCCCCAATAGTCTTCGCGTTGCGGATGGACCAAGGGATCGCCGTAGCATTCGCTGGTGCTGGCGAGGAAGAACCGTGCTTTTTTTTCCCGGGCGAGGCCGAGCGCGTTGTGGGTCCCGAGCGAGCCGACTTTGAGTGTTTGGATGGGGTATTCGAGGTAATCGACCGGGCTGGCGGGCGAGGCGAGGTGCCAGACGAAGTCGACTGGCCCGGGCAGGAAGAGGTAGGTGGTGACGTCCTGTTTGATGAACTTGAACCGTTCCTGACCGGCGAGGTGTTGGATATTGGCGACGTTGCCGGTGATCAGGTTGTCGATTCCGATGACGTGATGGTTTTCGGCGAGCAGGCGGTCGGTCAGGTGCGACCCGAGGAAGCCGGCAGCGCCGGTGACAACGGAGGTGATCAGGGGTGGATGGAGGAGGTGGGAGGAAATTGGGAGAGGGTGGGAGGGCGATGGCGAGCGGGATTAGGCGCCTGATTTGACTAATTCAGTGCCGTTATTGGCATCGGCGATGACGATTTTCTCGCGGTGGAAGGCGGCATCGGCGCGGAATGTGAGGCGGCAGAGGTGGCGGCGTTCGATTTCCATGAGGTGTTCGGCGTCTTCCTTGCGGAGGCGTTGCATGACTTCGGGATGGACCACGATGAGGACGTCTCTTTGATTTTCTGGCAAAGAGGGGAGCAGGGCGTGGAGTTTGCGCTGGAGTTCCACCGACATGCTGGTGGGAGTTTTGATGCGGCCGGTGCCATGGCAGTACGGGCACGGGTCGAAAATGGAAGTGCTGAGACTTTCGTGGAGTCGCTGGCGGGTCATTTCCATCAACCCGAACGGGGAGATGGGGAGAACCTGCGTTTTGGCTTTGTCTCGTTTGAGACCGTCCTTCATCACCTTGTAGACGGCTTTGCGGTCGCGTTCTGCCTTCATGTCGATGAAGTCGACGACGATGAGTCCGCCGATATTGCGCAGGCGGACTTGGCGAGCGACCTCGGCGGCGGCTTCGAGGTTGGTCTGAAGGATAGTTTTATCGAGGTCTTTGGAGCCTTTGTTACGGCCGGTATTGACGTCGACGGCGATCATGGCCTCGGTTTCGTCGATGACGAGGTAGCCACCGCACGGGAGCCAGACTTGGCGGAAGAAGGCGTTGTCGATTTGTTTTTGAACGCCGAAGTGGTCGAAGATTGATTGTCCGCCGGTGTGGAGGCGGATGCGGCGTTTCGAGCGTCGGCTGATCTGGCCGGCGAGGGAGCGCATGCGTTCGGTGGTGGCTTGGTCGTCGCAGATGACTTCATCGACTTCCTCGGTGAGGAAGTCGCGGACGGTGCGTTCGACGAGGTCGGGTTCATTGAAGACGCGGGCGGGCGACTTCATGGAGGCGTTATTTTCCTCCACTTTCTGCCATTGTTCGACGAGCATGGCGAGGTCGCGCACGAAGTAGCGGGCCTTCATGCCGAGGGCGGCGGTGCGGAGGATGATGCCCATGCCTTCGGGGACGCTGAGACGTTCCATGATGCGGCGCAGCCGCAGGCGTTCCTTGGGTTCTTCGATTTTTTTACTGATGCCGAACTGGTCATTGCGGGGCATGAGGACCATGTAGCGACCGGCGAGCGAGATGTTGGTGGTGACACGAGGCCCTTTGTTGCCGATGGGGCCTTTGGTTACCTGCACCATGACTTCGGATCCCACCGGGTAGATGGTCGGAATGTCCTTGCTGGTGATCTTCGGTTTGCGGGAGGATTTGCCACCGCGTTCGATGGCTTCAAGTTCCTCGTCGAGGGCGGCTGGGATGGCATCCCAGTAATGAAGAAAGGCGTTTTTCTCGAATCCGAGGTCGACGAACATGGCTTTGAGGCCGGGCTCGAGGTTACGGACCTTGCCTTTAAAAATGCTGCCGACGACGTTGTCGGAGTCACTTCGTTCGATGGTGTATTCCTCGAGCATGCCGTTTTCGACCAAGGCGACGCGGGTCTCGAGTTTTTCCTTATTGACGACAATCTTGATGCCGGAGCGGAAGTCGCTTCCGATGCCGAAGAATTTTTTGATGGCGCGAATCATCGCTTTCAATTGGGGTTCAGGGGATATGGGTAAGATGGTGGGGGTCTGCGTTCAGGCTACCGGGCCTGACCGCTTTTGAGAAGTGGGTCCTTGGGAAGGCGGGAGGGAGTGGGAGGGTTGGCGGTTGGGCGGGAGGGGGTGGAGGTGCGGGCGCTGCGGCCTTCGGCATTGGAGCGCGACTTGATTTGCGGCTGTGGGGCGGCGGTTTTTGGGCGGCGGGAAGAAGTAACGGGTTTTTGGGTGGTTGGAGGTTCGGCTTCGACGACGGCGGCCTCTTCAGTGGCGGCGGCGGCGGCGAGGATGGCGGCGTCTACGGGGTCATCGGCGTAGACGGTGCGTTCGAGGTGATCGAAGTGGCCTTTGGCTTCGGGCAGCGGCTGGAGTGGTGGGGTGAAGGTGCCCTTGTCCATGGCCATGGCTTGTTTCAGGATGCGGGCGGCGATCGGGGCGGAGGTGCCGCCGCCGGAGAGGCCGTTTTCCACGAAGACACAGAGGGCGTATTTGGGGTTCTCGTACGGGGCGAAGGCGATGAACCACGTTTTAAAGTCCTTATTTTTGTCATCCTTGTGGGATTTGCCTTCGAGCCAAGCTTGGGCGGTGCCGGTTTTGCCGGCGATTTCATATTCTTTGGATTTGATACCGCGAGCGGTGCCGGCTTCGCCATTGACGACTTTCCAGAGCCCTTTGCGGACGAGTTCGAGGTCTTGGGGGGTAGCGCCTTTTTCGACCAAGTCGGCTTGCAGGCGCGGGGGATTGGGCGTCTCGGTTTTTTCGGCGTGGTCGTAGGTTTTGCTGAGCAACCGTGGGCGGTAGGAATGGCGGCCGTGGGCCACGGTGGCGGCGACCGAGCACATTTGCAGCGGGGTGGTGAGGACTTGGCCTTGACCGATCGAGGTGAAGGCGGTCTGGGCTTCGGACCAAGTATCGCTGGTGCCGGCCTCATCTGGGCTGGGGAGCAGACCGCCGTCCTCGCGAGGCAGTTCGATGCCGGTGGGTTGGCCGAGGTTGAACCAATCGCCGACGAGATCGATGGATTTGATACCGGTGGCGATGCCGTAGCGGTAGAAGAAGCCATTGCATGAGCGCATGAGGGCGTCGCTGAGGCCGATCATGCCATGACTGCCGGTGCATTTGGCGAAGTGGCCCCCGAACTGCATGCCTCCGCCGCACATGAAGATGCGTCGCGACTGACCGCGGACGCAACCGGCGAGGGCGACGGGCACTTTGTAGATACTGCCGGGAGGGTAGGCGGAGAGCGCGCGATTCATGAGTGGGAGCGAGGGATCATTCTCGTACGCTTTCCAGTCATTGAGTTCGATTTCCGGGATGAATTTGTTCGGATCGTAGCTGGGCAGGGAGACGAGGGCGAGGACGTCGCCATTTTGAGGATCGATCATGACGGCGGCGCCGCGTCCGACGCCGGCCTCGCGCAGGGCTAGTTCGGCGATGGACTGGAGGCGGACGTCGATGGTGAGGAAGACGTCATGGCCTTTGATGGGGTCGATACGGCGGTCCATCAATTCGTCGTGAACGATCCTTCCTTTTTCGTCCTTGGGAAAGACGCGCTGGCCGGAGCGGGCGCTGAGGATGTGATTCATGGTTTGTTCGACTCCGGCGATGCCTTCATCATCGCCTTCGTAGAAGTCGAACCGTCCGGCGTCTTCTGGCGGGATGTAGAGTTCGCCGCGTTGTTTCACGTAGCCGAGGACGTGTCCGAGCATGGCGCCGAACGGGTACCGTCGGAGGGTGCGTTTGGAGATGGTGACGCCGTTGAGGAACTGGCTTTGTTCGGCGACGAGGGCGATTTCGTTGAAGTCGACTTCTTTGCGATAGGTGAACGGGATGATACCGCGGTTGGTGCGGTAGTGAGTGCGCATTTCGTCGGAGTTTAGATCGACGAGCAGGTTGAGGCGTTCCAGCTGGGGGGCGACTTCGGCGGCGTACATGGCGAAGATGTCGGATTCTTCGCGGTGGCGCCGGGTGCCGAACTTATCGTTGACGAGGTAGGTGCGTTTGGGGACGTCTTGATGGCGGCTTTTGTACAGTCGTTCGATTTCGCGCAGGTCGAGTTTGATTTCGTAGCTGACGCGATTGGTGGCGAGGGGGATGCCGTTGCGATCTTTGATTTCGCCGCGGATGCCGGCGGTGCGTTGGATCATGAGGGCGGCTTGGGGCAGCTGGGCGAGGTATTTTTTATGTTCCTCGATTTGGACGACCCAGAGGCGCCACAGGAGCATGGCGAACCCGGCGGCGAGGATGAGGCCGAAGAGGTAGAGTCGGATGACGTAGCGGGTCACCATGCGCGTTTCAGTTCGAGGCCGTCGTAGCGAATCTGGTAGCCGGAGAGGCGGGACAGTTTATGGACGAGGAGGAAGATGACGGGTGAGATCATCATGGAGAGGAGGGCGGTGGTGCCGATGTTGAGCCAGACGGCTTCGGAGAAGAAGAAGCGGCCGCGGAGGAAGCAGAACCAGAGGTGTTCGAGGGTGAGGAGGAGGGCGGTTCCGAGGCCGCACATGAGGACGGGCAATTCCCAGCGGCCGCGGCGGAAGAGCGGGCGGATGCCCTGCATGAGGGAGCCGAGCAGGCCGTAGAGGAGGATGGAGTAGCCGAACGACGGGCTGGCGGCCTCCAGCGATGAAGAGGCGTGAAAGACTTGTTCGCTGGCGGGGGCGGTGTCGATGACGAGGTGGCGGGCATCCCAGACGAAGCCAGTGGCGAAGGCGAAGAGGAGCATGACTGGGAACCGCAGGGCGACCGCGCAGGCGAAGAAGACGATGGGCACGAGCAGCAGTCTGGCCTCGTAGGCCCAAGGCACGGCGGGGAGGAATTCTTGGGCGAGAAACGACAAGGCCAGCCCGAGGGCGAGAGAGAGGCAGAAGTTCATTGCGGAGCCACCTCCGGGCGTGGTGGGGGGGTGGTGGCGGCGGGTGGCGCGCTGGCGGCGGGGGAGCGGTCGATGACAAAGACGTATTTGATTTTGTCGAAGTCGACGGCTGGTCTGACCACGGCTTCGCCGCCGTCGTCGAGTTTATTAAACCGGATGATTTCACCGACGAGGATGTCTGGCGGGAAGACGGTGCCTTTACCAGAGGTGAAGACTTTGGCGCCGACGGGGACGATGGCTTCGCTGGGGAGGTAAGTGATGCGCAATTCTGGCGAGCGGCTGGTGATGCCGCGCACGCCGGTGAGGATGCCTTGTTCGGTGGTGCCTTCGATGCGAACGGCGACTTTGCAGGTTTCGTCGGTGATGAAGAGAACCTCGGATTCGCGGTCGTAGAGGTGGACGATTTTACCGACTAGGCCTTCGGCGGTGCGAACGGGCAAGTCTGGGGCGAGGTTATCGGCGAGGCCGCGATCGATGAGGGCGGTACTCCAGTAGGTGGCGGTGTGGCGGGTGAGGATGCGGGCGGTGGTGAGGTGGAGTGGGTGATTTTTGGCGAAGCTGAGCATGCCGCGCAGTTCATTATTTTCGCGGACGACGCGGTCGTATTCTTCGCTCAGGATCTGTTGGCGTTCGATTTGCAGGTGCAGGGAGGCATTTTCCGCGGCCATTTGTGACGGGGTGCGGGCGGGTGCGGAGAGGGTGGAGATGTTTTCCTGAATGGCGGTGCCGGTGCGCATGAAAGGTGAGAAAACGGACATGATCCGTTTTTTGACGGCATGGGCGGCCGGGTCTGGCCAGGTGAAGATCCACCCGACCGCGCCGAGAAAAACCAGCAGGGCCATGATGTTGAGTTGCCTCATGGTGGGGAGAGGGACGACCCGGTCACGCCTCCATGCTGGCGACCCTTTGCAGGAAAGCCAGCTCATTGAGCACCATACCGGTGCCAACGCCAACGGCGCTGAGCGGGTCATCGGCGATGTGGACGGGCAGGCCGGTTTCTTCTTGCAGGAGTTTATCAAACCCTCGGAGGAGGGCCCCGCCGCCGGCGAGCATGATCCCGCGGTCGACGAGGTCAGCGGAGAGTTCAGGTGGGCATCGCTCGAGGGTGACGCGCACGGCATCGACGATAGTATTCAGGGGTTCGACGAGGGCTTCTCGTACTTCCTGACTGGTGATGGTGATGGTTTTGGGCAGACCGGCGACCATGTCACGGCCTTTGACTTCCATGGTCATTTCTTTTTCGATCGGGTAGGCTGAGCCGATGCGAATCTTAATTTCTTCGGCGGTGCGTTCACCGATCATGAGTGAGTAGGCTCGTTTCATGTACTGGACGATGGCTTCGTCCAGTTCGTCACCGGCGACGCGCACGCTGCGGCTGTAGACGATGCCTGAGAGTGAGATGAGGGCGACCTCGGTGGTGCCGCCGCCGATGTCGACGATCATATTGCCACTGGCTTCTTGCACGGGCAGGCCGACGCCGATGGCGGCGGCCATGGGTTCTTCGATCATGTAGACCTCGCGGGCACCGGCTTGGAGGGCGCTTTCTTTGACGGCGCGTTTTTCCACTTCGGTGATGCCGGATGGGACGGCGATGACGACGCGAGGCCGGACGAGACCGCGGCGGCTGTGCACTTTGCGGATGAAGTGCCGGAGCATGGCTTCGGTGACGTCGAAATCGGCGATGACGCCATCGCGGAGTGGGCGGATGGCGACGATGTTACCCGGTGTTCTGCCGAGCATTCGTTTAGCGTCATCGCCGACGGCTAGGACTTCATTGGTACCGTATTTGACGGCGACGACGGATGGTTCTCGGAGGACGATGCCGCGATCTTTGACATAGACGAGAGTATTCGCTGTGCCGAGATCGATACCGATGTCACTGGAGAAAAAGCCAAAGAGTTTGCCAAACATGCGTTGGAAAAAGTTCAAAAGGAAAGGGGAACGTAAAGGGTGAGGGCGGACTTTCATCCCGACGGGAAAAAAGCCGCAGTGGCGCAAAGTATACGGGACCTTCCTGCCCACACACCCACTTTGGGCGACAGCACAAACCGCCCGCAGCGTCCCCCCGGAAAGACCGGATGTCCGGTCACTCCGGTTCACCACTACGGTGCGAACCGGAAAGAATAAACGAACCTGAATTGATTCACCCCCCGGTCAAGGAGAGATTCCAGAAGTGGGACTGAGGGACCTGCACGCCCCATCACTCCAGTCGAGCGGTCACTGCCA
>JALRGB010000496.1 GCA_023253575.1 Verrucomicrobiales bacterium | reverse complement strand
ACGATGGACGATGGACGAAAACCCCTTGCCTCGCGGCCCAGTTTGAATTTAACCTCCGCCGGCCAAGCTTCTGTCCACGCTTGCAGGCAGAGTTCTCCTGACACACCCACGTTCTTTGACTCCTGCCACTTCCGATTCCGCAGCATGGTTCAGGTGATCTCGTTTTTCGGGAGGCACACCTCGCAACACTTTTCTCGAACCCTCAGTACACTTCACCCCATGCGCTCGATTTATTCCTTCCATCCTCGCGGAACCGGACTACTCCGAGGCCTCTTATTTGCGGTCTTTTTGGGCTGCCCGGCGGCGGGTGGGGCCGCGGAGGAGCAGCGGACATGGACTGACGTTCAGGGACGGCCGTTGAAAGCGACGTTTATTGCGCTGAAGGACGAGGGAGTCGAACTTCGGCTAGCCAATGGCACGACGGCCACGGTGGCGCTGCGGCAGCTTTCACCGGCGGACCGGCAATATGCCGAAGAGAAGGCCAAATCCGCCCCGCCGGCGGCGCCGGCCATCGCGGCTTGGCCGACTGAAGTCGCGCTCGATTCATTACCAGAAACGAAGACGATCAAAGAAGACGCGGCCACTGGGGAATTCATCTACGAGACCGAGCACTATGAATTCCGCTGTGATGCCAAGCTCGGGACTTCAGTGGTGCGCGAGTTTGCCCGAATTTTCGAGGCGAGCTGGCTGCTTTCGTCCAAGCTTCCGCTCGACCTGCAACCGGCTCCCGAAGCTGGACGCGAAAAATTCCAAGCGCTGCTTTTTAAGAACAAAGAGGATTATTTCAAAGCGGGGGCCATTCCGGGCTCTGCGGGCGTTTACATGGGCGGTAAAAAGTGTTTGATGGTGCCGATGGAGAGCCTTGGGGTCCGGGAGGTGGGCAAACGCTTTGCGCTCGACCGCGATGTAGACAACTCCACGCTTATTCATGAGATCACCCACCAGATGATGAATCACTGGATAGGCAAGCTGCCGACGTGGTATGTCGAAGGCTCAGCCGAATACGCGGCGGCCGCCAAGTACCGACTAGGAAGGTTTTCACTGACACGCATGGGTGAGAATATGGTGGAGTATCTGCGCCAGAATAAAGGCGTCTGGGACAAGGAATGGACCATGTGGAACGTCTCCCACCTCATGCAGATTGATGGCGACACGTGGGCCTCTGCGATCGGTGGCGGCGGTTCCACTGCGATGCGCAATTACGCCTCTTCGGCCCTCCTGACGTTTTATTTTTACCACCTCGACGATGCGGGTGACGGGCGTCATATTATCGAGTACCTGCGTGACATCAAAGCCGGCACCCTGCAGCGGCTGGCCGCCGAGCGCCATCTCATGCGCGGGCGTGACGGCGCCGAAATCGAGAAAGAGCTGGCCCAAAAAATGCGTCGCTGGGGGTTAAATCTGACTTTTGCTGGAGGCGCGCCTCCGTCATCCAAAACGGAAGTGGAGTCGACCTCGAGCCGCTGAAGGGCAGCTCGTTTGATGTAATTTTCGGACTCTTTCGACGAGGAGTCCATTGTTCTGATGCTGTTTGAGTCTGCGGGCAGACGATGCCTTTATACGTTTACTGGGAAAAAGACATGCCCCGACCGCGCGCCCCGAGCTGGGCGTGGCAGGTCACTCCCGATGCGCCATACTCACACGAGAGCGTGGCGCCAGCCTGAAAGGCGCGTATCATGAGGATGCCGCCACTCCTCATTCCTCCGTGCCCTCTTCATCCTAGACCCGCTTATGCCATGCCTCCTCTGCTGCCAGCAAAGCCCTCGTGACCAAAGCCGACGACAAGTGAGGAAGTCAGACGGGCCGGAACCACTTATCACATCTCACGATACACTCAGGAAAACACCGCACCCACCACCGTCGTCCCCAATCGAAACCGAACTCAAATTGGCGATTCAATCCACGCAGGTTGAAGCCGTGCGCGCACTGATGGCCCACCTCGACGGGCCCGCCGTTCATGACGACTTGGAGACGCTCTATCTGGACACGCCGGATTTCGCACTCCACGCGCGGGGGGTGTCCGTGCGACTTCGCCGCCGTGGAGCCGTCTGGATCCAGTCCATAAAATCCGACGGTCTGCGCCGAGGTGGATTGTCGAGCCGACGGGAATGGGAGGTGGCCGTGCCGCGGGGCGACTTGCAATGGGAGCTCTTTCCCAAAGCCGCGCGGAAACACATTCCCCCCAGCCTCCGCGTCCGCTGTCGACACGCCTTTACCACCCACATCCATCGCACGTCATGGCTCATCAAAACCGACGCGGGGACAGCCATCGAGGTCGCTCTAGACGTGGGCACAGTTCAAGCCGGCCGCCGACACGAGCCGGTCTGCGAGATCGAACTGGAACTCAAATCCGGCACCGCAGACGAACTCGCTGTGTTGGTCGGGCAGCACCTGCAAACGATTTCTTTCTGGCCGCTGGACGACAGCAAAGCCGAACGGGGAGCGCGGCTGGCGCAAGGGAAGCCGCCGTCAGCCACCGCTCTCGACCGGCGGAGCTTCGCTGTCACTCTAGACGCACGGATGTCGTTGACGCAGGCGTGGGTCACGGTCGGACGCGCCTGTCTCGCCCACTTTCAAGCCAGTCTGGCCGGATGGCATCTCACCGCGGAGGATGAGCCTGCACACTCGCCGCCCGCGGGGCGAAAGCCGAAAATAACGGAAGATCCGCGCGTCGAATGGATTCATCAGGCCCGGGTCGCGCTGCGGCGGTTGCGCGGAGCCATGCGCTTATTCCGCGACGATCACGCGATCGACTCTGAGCTCGAGCAGTCGTTGCGCACGATGGCTCAAGCTCTCGGCGCCGCGCGTGACTGGGATGTCTTGTGCGACCAAACGATTCCCCCGATAGCAGGCGCGTGCCATGATGCCGCCGCATGGGGACTGCTGGAGACGCAGGCCGCATCCCGGCGCTCCGAGGCGCGCACTGAGCTGCGGCGCACTCTGGACGATGTCAAGGCTGGCGCATGGCTGCTGGCCATGCATCAAGCCCTGAACCAGCAGGAGAAAAAAGCCGCCGCTCAGCCGGCGAAGGGAAATCCACCCCGTCTTGATGACTGGATCCAAAAGGTTTTGCACCGCGGACATCGCAAAATTTCCAGAGACGTCAAACGCTGGTCCCAACTGACTCCTCTCGAACGCCATGCCCTGCGCATCACCATCAAACGCCAGCGATACGCAGTGGAATTTTTTCAATCGCGCCTCTCGGCGCGCCGTACCCGCCGCTATCTTGCGGCCATGATCGAGGCTCAGGAAGTCCTCGGACAGGCCAATGACTTGGCGGTTGCCCGTTCAATGCTACCGCGCCTAACCGAGGGAACCAAACGCCACCAGACCGCGATGGTATCCTCGGTGTCATTCGCCCACGGCTGGCTCGCGGCCAAAACTCAGGACGAGTCGACTGAATTAAAACCCAAAACAAAAAGCATCTTGAAAGC
>JALRGB010000493.1 GCA_023253575.1 Verrucomicrobiales bacterium | reverse complement strand
ACCGGCCTCTTCGAGGAAGGCGGCGTGAGACGTAACGGCGGAGTGGCTGGGCAAATCGCGCACGAGGAGCTGATAGCTGGTGATGACGAGGTCGGACGAGGCTAGAGCGGCGAGTTCTTGAGCGCGCTCGCCGCTGCGAACGACCATGACCTTTAAGTCCGGCGCAAAGCGTGCCGCTTCTTCCTGCCAGTTGCCGAGTAGCGATGTCGGGGCGACCACCAAGCACGGCTGGGCCGGCGCAGACGATTGCTGGGCCTGTGCGCGCAAGGTGGTAATGACCGCCAGCGTTTGTACGGTTTTACCCAATCCCATTTCATCGGCCAGAATTCCACCCCAGTGCGAGGCGGCGAGGGCCAGCATCCAGCGGGCTCCTGTTGATTGGTATTCACGTAATATTTTCTGCCACTCGTTGGTCAGTAGATTTTTATCAACAAGTACTTGTTTTGTTTCGGGTGGCGCTGGGCCGAACCGGGCCACACTGGCTTCCAAGTAGCCCAGCTGAGATTTATCCACCCGGAAATGCCCGTGTTCCTGATCCGGACTCAAATCGCGCAAAACCTCTTCGAGATCCGCAAAATTCTCCCTCGCCAGCACCGCCAGCTTGCCATTGGGCAGGCGTTTGGTCCCCTGCCCGGTTTGCAGCCAGCGGCGCGCTTCCGCCTGCGTAATCGTGCTGCCGCCACTGCCAACCAACGCCACGTCAAACGCAAGCCAATCGGTCCCTTGAGCCACTTCATTAAAGCGTGGCGTGATGCGCTCTAACCCACGAAATGCCTCGCGAGCCCGCGAAGAATACTCAATAGCCCATCGTTCTTCCAAAGAAGGTAATGCTGCAGCAAAAAACTGAAAAACAGCAGATTCAGGCTTCAGGATAAATTGATTATCACTTCGATCATAAGAAAATCCAGCGTGTTCGAGCTCGGCCGCGGCCCGGACTTCCGCCCCCCGATCCCGCTCGTGAAAGACGCCAGGCTCCCGCGGATCAAACACAGGAAAAGGGTCAGGCTGCACCACCCCGGATGGCAGCGTGAACTCCGCTACCCCTTCATATCGACAAAATAACCGCGCCGTCAGGCTGCGTAACGTGCCATCAATCGCTAATCGGAAACGAGGCACCGCGCGCGCTAGCCGGACTCGCGGCCAGGCTGGCATTGATTCATCAATGTCAAAAATTTCGGCTAATTCGGAGCCATGACGGGCCAGCCAACTGAGGGCTAGGGTGACCGCTTGCGGCTCACCTGATGCCGTAAAAAACGGACAAATCAATGGCAGTTCATTGACTAAAAACAGCTTACCAATATCTTTAAAGTAAAGAGCACCTTGGCTACCGCCCGACCACCAGCCGACTCCGCGCAGGGCTTGGGGATCGATTTGCAGACTGATTTCCGGAGCGGACGAGGCTGAGTTGGCAGCGGCTGACGCGGAGGCGCCATTGGTTTGGGAGCGTGTCGGCGGTACGGATGGGCTCGCGGTGGAAGCAATTTGCAGCGGCAGCCGCACCCCTTGGCTGATGATCTCAAGCGGTTTGCCGGCCACGGTCACTGATGGATGTGAAATCAGGGCGACCATGAGGGACTCGATCTGACCCCGGTCCGCTAGGGCCAGTTGCGGCGGCACACTGGCGAGTGACTGGGCTGCTAGCCACCCATGGAGGGCACGATCCGCGTCGGTTTCGGCAGGGCGCGCGCGGTCCGACTTCAAGGAGAACGCCAGCCGCTGGCGCTTCATACCTTCGAAAAAATTCGCA
>JALRGB010000431.1 GCA_023253575.1 Verrucomicrobiales bacterium | reverse complement strand
GTCATGACAGGTGAATAAAGCTGCCACTGGCCGCTTTATGACTTGTCTCCCAGCCAGGCCCGACCCACATCCGGCCCCATCCGCCTCAGACCGGACGTCCCATCCACCATCACCCGCTCCCGCCCACGGCCGACGCCATTTCCGGGCGGCACCCTGCCGCCCGGGTCATCACGGACGTTATTGCGTCACATCACGAACGCGGTAGAAGGCGTGGGGCAGCCCGGACGCCTGGCGGTCGGTGTATTCGGTCTGTATTCCCTGCGAGGCCAGCGAACCAGTCAATTGCTGCCATCCTCCGGGTTGGCCTGCAGCCAGCAGACTGGTCGAATAATCCACGGCATACACCCGGTTCGGATACGAGGTAAAGACCAGTGTGGCGAACGATCCATCCGAGGCCCGCACCAAGCTCTGCATGACCGGACCGGGCACCACCGGGGCCGCCACCGCCAGCCCCACTTGGAAATTGTCGCTCCACTGACGGTCATTACCCGCACCGCCAAGACCCACAAAATCATTGGCCATCAGCCCCGCATAAGCACCATCCCGCACGGTCTTTAGATCGATGACTCCACGCGAAACTTGATTCGTAAACACCTCAATCGTGCGGTCAGCCAGTTTCACTCGGACTGCATAATTATTCCAAGTATTGGGAGCAGCGATGGACGTGGTCAATCCGGTATCGAATTCCCCGATCCCGGGACTGTACAAACCGACCTGAGGCAAGGCATGGCCGCTGGCCCGGAAAAAGAGGGAGATATTTCCAGGATCACCAATGCCGCCGCCGCTGGGCCCGAAGGTCACATCCACCCGGTCCGGCTGCTGCACATAGTCAAATTGCACCACAAAATCATCGCTCAATCCATAGGGAATACTCCAATCGCCCGCACCGCCGCGCTGCGTGAATCCGGTATCCGATCCCGCTCCGCTCGTCCCCGGGTACGGAGCGGCCGCCGTCGGAAAGTTTGCCGCATCCGTCGCAATCGAAAACGAACCCGCTCCCCAAGATTGATCAGGGTTGCCATAACTGGATTCCATCAGATCCACTCCCAACGGCAGTGGATACGTCTGTGCACCATACCCCTGCCGCTCAACCGATCCCGCACCAGCACCAATCGTAAACGAATCACTGTACTGGAGCTGGCGAATCAGCTTCGATTTCCCCACCGCCACCCCGGGCGGCGTGCCAACAAACGTCACAGTGACCGGCAGCGACGAGGTGAGCGCGCCCAAATTGTCCGTGGCCACCACTCTGAAAGTCGCATCTCCGAGCGTGCGCACATCGACATCCCATTGATAGGGCGCCGCTGTGCGGGTTCCCAGCAAAGTACCTCCCCGAAAAAACTGCACCGAAGCGATGGTTCCATCCGCATCCGTCACCGCGGCCGTCAGGGCCAGCGTGGAGGGTGTCTCCAGCACGGCTCCGGGCGACGGCGAGGTCAATACCGCCGTCGGCGCCAGATTAACATTCTGCACCAGCGGCAGGGCATACTTTCCACTGAGATACCCGGCCACCGCATCACGCTCCGCCACCCCCAACACCCGGCCGTAAATCAAAACTTCCGCCAGATCCATGCTGGCCCGCCGGGTATTAGAACCACCCATCTCGCGCCCGATCGCAATGGCCTCAGCCTGCTCAATGGCCGCCACCGGCATCGGTGTGGAAAGCAAGCGGTCGACCACCCCACCCACCGCAAAAGCTGTGGTTCCCAGTCCGCGGTTTTCCTCGACCTGCCATACTTGGAATGCCTCCAGTGACAGCGGTGAGGACGAGGCCACCTGAGGCACATCATGACCGGCCCTACCGTCTGCATAGTGACTACCCAGCACGCCTGAAGCCCCATTGAAAGCAACCGACCAGCCCGCATCCAGACCCGCCATCCAAGGCCGCGAACCGATCACCTGGGGGAAATCGCCCTGCGATCCTTCGTTGCGCTTGCCCACAAAAAATACCGTCCAATCTCCCGACAACGGCTGCAGGCTGGCGTCGTTGGCCATTTCCAGATAATCATCCACCCCGTCAAACCGCAGCACCGGCTTTGCGTTGAGCGCATCAGTGACGAGCCGCGGCGCCTGTTCCGGATCCGCCTGCAGGGCGACATGCCGGTTGGGACTCTGATCGTTCCAGGCGCTGACCGGCTCCCCAGGGCCAGCAGCCACTCCAGCATCGGCCGCCAGCTGCAGCCGCAGACCGTCCACCACTGTCAGCGGAGGTGTCAGCACCCCGGTCGTCGTCAAGGTGACCGGCGCAGAAACCGTCCGCCCACCGCGGTCATCAATCGCCGCCGCCGTTAGCACATGCGTGCCAGCCGTGGAAATTCTCACGGGTACTGTGAATGGCGGCTGGGTCGCCTGGGCCAGCTTCTTCCCGTTGATAAAAAATTCCACCATCGACACCACTCCATCTTGATCCGTAGCCGCCGCCGTAAAAGCCAACGCCGCCGGCACCGCCAGATTCCCACCCATCACCGGACTGGTCACGCTCACTGTCGGTAGTTTGTTCGCCCCATATCCCGGAACCAACGCCTGCATCTCCAGCGCGCTTAACGCCCGATCGTAAATCCGCACCTCATCAATCACCCCGTTCCATGGCTCCGCTTCTCTATCAGACCCAATCCACCCGTCCGCCCCGCCATTCACAAAAGAAAACGGACTGCCCGGCGCATACTCCGCCCGAAAAACCAGATCGCCATCGACCCAGACGCCCTTCACGCCCGTGGCCGTATCATAGCTCACCGCCAACACATGCGTACCCGTCGTCAGATCAGCCAGCAACGGCCGGCCAGCCTTTCCATCCAGCGGCATGTCCAGCTCCTGATACCCGGTGCCTTCCACCTGCAACCCGAAACTAAGCACCGGCCCCGGCGCCACCGGGGGCGTCGCCGCGCCATTGAAAGCGTCATTTTGAAAGCTGAACAGAATACGGCTGTTGCCATCCTCCTTGCGGAAAATCTCGTCATAG
>JALRGB010000383.1 GCA_023253575.1 Verrucomicrobiales bacterium | reverse complement strand
GGCCTCCAACCCGGCGCCCGCTACATTATCACTCAAGGACAAGGACAGCTTGGCAACCCCGTGCCGGTGTCCGCACCAGCAGTACCCGCTGCCGCGCCCGCAGCACCCGCAGCCCCCGCAGAGGGAAAACACGGATTTTGGGTCGTTAATCAGGTCCCCTTCCCCAAGCTGACCTGCACCGACGATAAAGGCGCAGCCCGCACCACAACAGAATTCCTCGGCAAGCCGGTCCTCATCAACCTGTGGGCCACATGGTGCAGTCCATGCCTCGAGGAACTTGGCATGCTCGCCAAACACGCGCAGGACCTGACCGCCATGGGCGCCACCGTCCTCGCCCTGAATGTCGATGGCCTTGCCCTCGACGGAAGCGCGCCCGATTCCGGAGCGAAACCGGAGGAAGTTCTCGCACGCCTCGGCTACAAACTACCTCACGGCACAGCGCGTCAGGAAAATCTCGCGATGCTAGAAATCCTCATCGAATACCTGACCGCACGCCGCGCCCCTCCTTCCATTCCTACCAGCTTCCTGGTCGATGCCAAGGGTCAGGTGGCGGCGGTGTATCTGGGGCCGGTGAGCTGGGAACAGCTTTCGGGTGACCTCGCCCTGCTTAATTCGCCTGCGACCGCTCAACTCAAGCGGGCCACTCCCCGCCCTGGGCGCTGGTTTGCCGACCCGCTCAACATTAATCGCGAGTCGTTTCTGGGAGACTACGCCACGCTTTTCGCGACCAATGGATTTCCCGAGGAATCCCAGCGCCTTTATGCACTGGCCAAACCGCAGGCTGGAGAACAAACAGCGCAGGAATTTTACAATCAGGCGAAAGCGGCCGCGCAGCAGGGATTGACGCAACAGGCCATGGAGCTGTACCAAAAGTCGATCGATCTGGATCCGAACTACGGGCAAGCCCTGACCGGTCTGGGAGCCATGCTACTGCTGCAAAAGAAAATCGACGAAGCCCAGCCGTTATTCGAGAAAGCGCTGAGCATCGACCCAAATCACGCCACGGCGCTGGTCAATCTGGCCATGATCGATCAGGCCCGAGGCAAGCCTGAAAGTGCGCTCCAACGACTCAGACAAGTCATCGCCCGGAATCCCGAATACGCTGAGGCCCAGCTCAACCTCGGATCGTTGCTCGCCTCCACCAAACAATTCGACGAAGCCATCAAGCACTTGGCCAAAGCCGTCGAACTCAACCCCAAAAGGGAAGTCGCACACCTTAATCTGGCGGCCGCCCTGATGGAAACCCAGCAGTTCACCAAAGCCGCCGAACGTTATCGTGCCGCTCTGCAGCTGAATCCACGTATCCCGCAGGCTTATTTCGGGCTCGGTATGGTTCAATCTCGCGAGCAAAACCATGCCGAGGCCGTTAAATCGTTTCGCCAATCAATCGAACTCAACGGAGCCAGTTCCCGAACCTGGACCCAGCTTGGCCTCTCGTTGCTCGCGCTCGGCGAAAAAACCGCAGCCGCCCAAGCCCTCACCAAGGCCGTCGAACTCGATCCCAAAAACGAAGGAGCCAAACGCGCACTGCAGGAAATCAGTCCCACTGCTCCATAGCTGATTTTCTGGTGGGCCTGTAGAATACAGTTCTGACCCGAGTCTACCCCGACAGCGCCACCAAGATGATTGGGGTCGGGTCTCGCGCTTAAATGATCGCAAATCAGCGGGTTTCAGTCGCGGTGGAAGCGGTGGCTAGCACCGCCTGAATATAGGCCTCCACAGCAGCCGTCTGCGTCGATGTAAAATGCGACTCCTCTGCCATTTCCGGCAGAATCGTCGCCCATTGCGCCGCTGTGAAATCGAGCACCGGCTCTGCTGAGTGGCATTTTGTACAAGTTGTGAGATACAATCGACGTCCTTCAACGACAGCATCGCCGCCACCTCCACTCAACGTGGCCACAGGCGGCGCGATGGTATCAACCGAAACACAGCCTCCTCCTAAAAGCGCTGCCCCCACCGCGAGACCTCCCCAGCGATGAATGAGGAAGGCACTGATTGAGTTAAAAACAGAGCTCATTGGGAGAAGCCGCGCAGGTCAAAAGTCGATGGCCCCGATTACTCGCAACTGGAAATCCGGCTCACCCGCCACGTCCGTCGCCTGCCACAAACCAGCCAGCACGGCGGATAGACTCTTGGCTCGAAAAGCGATATTGGGTCCAGCGTAAATCATATGGTCGCCGGCTTCGCTCCAGTTCTCGAACTCGATCTCGTGAAGCACTTCCGCTCCTACGCTGAAAGAAGGGGAAATCTGATAGCTGATGCCAGCGATGTTTTCAATCACCCCGACTTCCTCGTCATAGCTGTCGCCTTCCCACTCAGCTTCCAGTACGCCGTTGTACACGAAGCTCCAAGACCCAATATTCTTTTGCAGCAGCAACTTACCCTCCAAGGCGAATTTCTCTGGCCCGACCAAGGTCTCTAAATACGTGGCGACTCCGAGCGGATCTGCGGTTGGATCAGTGAAATTGTGTACCCAAGAAAGTCCCGCCGTCCGCCACTCGGTCTCGTCCGGGCCGATCTCGTTCTCAGTGTGCCTCCAATCAGACAGATAAATCGACAACTGATCGTGGTCGGTAAGCCCAAACTCTAACTCGCTCCGGAACTCAAAACGCTCCCGCTGATCAGAATGCTTCCAGGTCGCCCATTGTTCAAATTCCACGCCCCCTTTAGGCATCGTCATCACATCATAGCTGTAAGCAAAACGCCGCGGATGAGCAACTGCATCCGGAATCAATGAAATGGCCGTTACCGTCGCTAGGCACAAAGGAATCAGTTTCATAAATGAAGTTGAGTTTTTAGAAGTGAAGAAAGCTCCATCGCCCGACACTCAGTACTTTCAGGACGAACCAAAAAAGCACTTAATGCAATTAGGACTGCGAAGCAATCTCAATTAGATGAGCTACCTCGAACGTCAAGCCCCTTTTTTCGCGCCTCTGAAAAATTGTCTTTGCTTCGAAAAAACACCTTCATTCGCAGACACCCATTTATTTGCGGTACGCCAAAAGAAAACGCCTCCGACGGAAGTGATTTCAAACGAACAGTAAAAAACAGTTGTGTTGCATGTTCATTTGACTATTCTAGTTCATGGCCACACCCCGCCGCCTCCTCATGAATCCTGCTTTTAG
>JALRGB010000214.1 GCA_023253575.1 Verrucomicrobiales bacterium | reverse complement strand
GAAGTATTTTTGACGGCTCCGGCTGGGGCGATGGTATATTATACGCTGGACGGCAGCGACCCGCGGCTTCCCGGCGGAGCGGTTCATCCGTCGGCCCGTCCCTACCGTTCCTCCGTGACTCGCCGGACGCTGGTCGCAGCTCACGACGACCAAGCCGGTGCTGGGGCCGTTTGGAAATTCCTCCCTGCCGCTGCTGACCCTGGTCCCTCATGGAAATCCGCCGATTACGACGACTCGGGGTGGGCTCAGGGAGCCGTGGAAGCTGGATACGGCGACGGTGATGAGGTGACAAATGTCGGGTTCGTCGACGTCGATCCCGCCACCGCCGGCATCCAGAGGAATTTAACCACGTATTTCCGCCACGAGTTCACCGTGGACGCCGCTTCATCGATCAGCGGCCTGACCATTCGTCTGAAACGTGATGACGGAGCCGTGGTTTACCTCAACGGTCGCGAGGTTTTCCGTTCAGCCATGCCCTCCGCCGATGTTGGATTTTCCACGCCGGGGAATGGTGGCGTGGGCGTCGAGGACGATGGCAACGCTTGGTTCGTGCAGTCGCTGGCCGCGTCGGAGTATGACCTTCGGAATGGTCGGAATTTGATTGCCGTCGAGGTGCACAATGCCGCCGCCTCCAGCAGCGACATTAGTTTTGATCTCGAGCTGGCCGCCACCATCCCCGCCACGCCAGAGCCCGTGCTTGTGACCTCCGCCACGACTCTCAAAACAAGAGCGCTGGCCGGTGCCGAATGGTCGGCCGTCAATGAGGCGTTTTTCTTCCTCGCCGGGACGGAACCCGCCTCAACATCGAATGTCACGATCTCGGAGATTCAGTACCATCCTGCTGGCAGTGAGACCGGTGCGGAATTTCTGGAGCTGGCCAATACGGCGTCCCATGCGGTCAGGCTCTCCGGGGTCACGTTGTCCGGAGCGGTGGATTTTACTTTCCCTCAGGACATGGTGCTGCTCCCGGGAGAAATGGCGGTCGTGGTCAAAGACAGAGCGGTCTTTGCCGCCCGCTATCAGTCCAGTCAGTCCCCCTGGTTTCGGGCGGGTCTCCGAGTCGCGGGCGAGTGGTCAGGGTCGCTGGCCAACGAGGGCGAATCCATCCGGGTGACGGCCGCCGATCAGTCACCCATTCTGGCGGTGACGTGGAGCGACGCCGGCGCTTGGCCCGGCCGCGCGGACGGCCGTGGGAGTTCTCTCGAGCTGGTTTCGCTCACCGAGCTTCCGGTCACGCAGCCAGCAAAAGACGCGTTCTTGGCTGATCCCGGCCACTGGCGGCCATCCTCAGAATTTCATGGATCCCCCGGCGCCCTAGGCCACGGGCCGGACCGCCGGATGATCATCAATGAGGTGCTGCCCGCCTCGCTGGCGCCGGCTGTCGATTTCATTGAATTGCTGAATATCAGCGAAATACGTCAACAGATTGGCGGCTGGTTCCTCAGTGATACGTCGGACGATTATCGCAAATTCAGAATTCCGGAAGGGACCACGGTCGAGCCGGGGGCCCTGCTCGCGATCGATGAATCACATTTTAATAATCCGGAGGATCCCGGGTGCGTGGTGCCGTTTGCCCTGAGTAGTGGCGGAGATGATGTTTTTCTGATTGAAGCGGATGCCGCAGGCAATTTGCTTCGTTTTGCCGATCGCGTGGAATTTGGAGCGGTGGCCGGCGGAGTGTCGTGGGGCCGTTCTCCCGATGGAGTGGGACCGTTGGAGTGGCTGCGGTCGCCGACGGTGGGTCTGGTCAATACCGCGGTATTGGCCGGTTACCCGGACTGGGTGGCAACATCGTTTCCCGCCGCTTCCGCCGCGGCGGTCACCGGGCCGGCGCTGGATCCTGATGGTGACGGGCTCACCAACTGGGCGGAGTTCGCTTTTGTGACGCAGCCGCTGGTCGCGGACGCTTCCACGGTGCAGGTCGTGCCCGGTCCCGCCAACGCGGTGACTTTTACCTATCGCATCCGCGCGGATGCGTCCGCCGTGGCCGCCGTCGTCACCGTCTCGAATGACCTCGTGTCATGGGCGCCCGCCGGTCAGGCTCTCACCCTCGTCAATCAGTCAGCCCCGCACACCGACGGATCCATCGTGGTCACGGCCAGCCTGCCCGTCACCAACGATTGGCGGTTCTTGCGGGTCGAAGGCCATGCCGTTCTCTAAGGAGGCACGCATATGTGTGGGCGACAAATCGGCAATTCTACCCATCACGGCTGTCACCCGCCCGCCCATAGGAAATGGCGGCGCCCAGTCCTGCCCGTCATCAGTGTCTGGGTTCTCGTCTTGTCGCTGACTGTCTCGCTCGGTGGAT
>JALRGB010000796.1 GCA_023253575.1 Verrucomicrobiales bacterium | reverse complement strand
TGGTATGACGCTGATTCTTTAGTGGCGCGCAGCCTGCTCAACAAAATTCGTGAATCGCAAAAAATGCCGGAGGCCGCGGAGACGGCCGCGGATGCCGGTGTGGATGCTGAAGGGAAGTCTGCTCCGGCCGTCGTGGAGCCGCTCCCGGCGTTGGAAGACCCGGTGCCGGCCCCAGTTCCGGAGAGCGAGGAGAAAACGGTGCCGGAAATCCCTTCGCGCCAGGCGGCGCCGGCGCGCGGGACGAGCTCGAAAGCGGGGAACCCTGCGGCGGCGAGTGATAAGCCGGCGGTGCCCTCGGCGGTGCCGGCCGGGTCGCCGCGCGGGTTGTTGTCGCTTCCGGACCCCAAAGAGTGAGGCGGGTGAGGGCTGGTGGGGCGGCGCTTGCGTTCGCGGAACGCTGGCGCTGGGGGGGGCAAAGTTCGGGAGGAGGTGGGTGTGTTCCGGCGGTGGACGGCGGCGGCGGGTGCGCTAGTTTAGGCTTTATGATTGCGCTGATGTTTCGACTTTCGGCTGCCGCTTTGGTGGCGGCGGTGTTGGTGGTCTCGTCTGGAGGGGCGAAGGAACTGGATGGGGTGTATCAACCGACGCCCGGGCCGTGTCCGACGGTGGCTGAGCAGGTGGCCAAAGTGACGCTCCCTCCGGGATATGCGCTGCGTTGTTTTGCCAGTGAGCCGATGGTGGTCAATCCGGTGGCGATGAGTTGGGATTACCGGGGCCGGCTGTGGGTGGTCGAGTTGTATGAGTATCCCTCGGGTGCTTCGAACCCGAACGATTATGCGAAGACGGCCACTGATGAGATGTTTCGACCGGTGATCAAGACGGAGGCTGGTTCTCCGCGCGACCGGGTTATTATTTTGGAAGATAGCGACAACGATGGGGTGGCTGACAAGCGCACGGTTTTTGTGGAGGGATTGAGTTTGGCGACGGCGATTGTGTGTGGGCACGGGGGAGTTTTTGTGGGGCAAGCGCCCAACATGTTTTTTTTCCGTGATGTGGACGGTGACGATGTGGCTGACGAGTATAAGGCGGTGTTGACGGGGTTTGGTTTGGAAGACCGGCATGAATTATTGAATAGTTTCACGTGGGGGCCGGATGGACTGATGTATTTCACGCATGGTGTCTTCACGCACAGCAGGGTGCGTCGTCCATCGGATCCTGATGGCGAGGGATTTACGTTAAATGCGGGGATTTACAGGGCGGCTTTCGGCCCGGCCCGGCCCGGTCGGCCGGCTCCCACGGTGGAGCGACATGAAGTCTTTTCCGATGGGACGAGTAATCCATGGGGGTGTGACTATGATGCAGCTGGAAACTGGTTTGTGGAGGCGTGTGTGATTGATCATCTTTTTCACATGGCCCCGGGTGGATTGTATGCCCGGCAGGGCGGGGCCCCGGAAAATCCGTATGCGTATGATTTGTTGCCGAGCATGGTGCCGGAGGATCATCCGCGGCATTTTCGGGCGGCCTATGCGGGGATCCAAGTTTATCAGGGTGGGGTGTATCCTGACGATACCCGCGGGCATCTTTTTTTTGGCAACATTCATGACAATGCCATTCATGAAGAGCGGGTGGAGCCGGAGGGAGCGACCTTTAAAGCGCATGTCGTGCGCGATTTTTTGCGAGCCAACGATGGATGGTTTCGGCCGGTCAGTATTCAGACAGGTCCGGATGGATTTCTCTGGGTCATGGACTGGTGTGACAAATACCCCTGTTATCAAAATGCCCAAGCCAACCCCGAAGGAGTGGATCGCGAAAAAGGACGGATTTGGCGCGTGTGTTACGAGCCGGAGAGCCGTCCGGTGCCGGCCTACGGGCCGTCGCGACCTGGAGCGGATATGGATTTGACGACGGTTCCCCCAGCGGTGCTGCTGGAGAACCTCAGGTCACCAAACAGCTGGTTGGTCCGGAATAGCCGCCAAATGATGATCGAGCAGCTGACGACCGGGAGTGGGGTCGATGAGCAAGCGGCCCGGGACGAGCTGCGCACCGGACTGTTGCGATTGGCGCGGGCGCCGGGCGCCGGGTCATCGGCGCTGGAAGCAGTGCGGATTTTGGGATCGACGGAGTTTTGCGGTGGCGGGCTGGTGGCGGCGCGTGGGTTTTTCGGGGAAGTGTTGGAGGAAAGGCTGGGGCGAGCGGGTGGGGACGGGGTGTTTGAGGTCGAGTGTCTGCGGGCGGTGGCAGCGGTGGCGGCGGCGGACGGAGCGGCTGGCGGTTCCGGAGCGTTTTTAGCTGGGCTGGCGGCGGACGGGCCGTTCGGGCGGCTGGCGAACGATCCGCGAGCGGGTGTCCGGGCGGCGGTGGCCACTTGGATTCGGCAGGTGGGGGCGAAGAATCTGACGGTGAACCATGATGAAGAGGCCCATGATTTCACGTCGTGGCAGGAGCGTTTGATCAAGGCGAGCGCGGGGGCTGACCGCACGCTGGGTTTTCTTATTTGGCAGGGCATTGAGCCGGAGCTGGCGCTGGCGCCCGAGCGTTATGTGCCATGGTTGGCGGCATTGGCGCCGCAGACCAAGCCGCTTTCGGTGGGGTTGACGTACAAGATGATGCGTCGGCTGTGTGACACGAGGAAGCCGGAGGCGATTGATTTGGCGCTGAAGTTTCTGGACACGGTGGAGGGGGATGGCGACTTGGTGGCGACGGCGCTGGATGGACTGGTCAAAGGCCAAGAGGCGGCAGCCATCAAGCCGACGATGGCGACCGAGGCGTATTTTGTCCGGTGGGCGGCGCACGAGCGCGAGGATGTGCGCAATTTTTCGCAAAAGCTGGCGACATTCTGGGGTGATGCCAATGCCATTGCCGCCCTGATGGGGAAGGCGCTTTCGGAAACAACGAGCCTAGAGGAACGCATCTCCGCTATTCAGACGGTGCGAAAGTTGCGTGAGGAACGGGCCCGGGCCGGTATGGCAGCGTTGCTCGAAATCAAGACACCGGATGCGTTGACCATCGAGGTGCTGCGCGCTGCGGCCGAGCTGGGCGGACGCCATTTTCCTACTTTGATATTGAGGGCATGGCGGCGTACTAACGCCGGTTTGTCCCTGGTACTTGCCGCCGCGGTCTTTGTAAGAGGTTCCACAGACTTCATCGCTCTCGAAAAAGAGCATCTGGGCACAGCCTTCACCGGCGTAGATTTTGGCTGGCAGGGGCGTGGTGTTGGAGAACTCCAGGGTGACGTGTCCTTCCCACTCGGGCTCCAAGGGCGTTACGTTCACGATGATGCCGCAGTTGTGGGTGAAGACCCCGCTCTCGAGGGCAAAATTTCCTGCCTCGGGCACGGTCAAGCAGTAGACATCGTGCTCGCCGCCCAATGACCGCACGGACGTGACCTTGTGGTTTAGAAGCATCCCCTCGCTCGC
>JALRGB010000783.1 GCA_023253575.1 Verrucomicrobiales bacterium | reverse complement strand
TGACTCAATGCGGCCAGCGCCGGCATCTCGCCCAAGGCGGCATTCTCGCGCAGAAAAACCAAGGCCCGCGCTGATTCCGGCGCATCCGGAGAGCGGCCGTACACGAGCTGCCACAGCCGCTCAATACGGCGAACCGAGCCGACCGGCACGTCGCGCCCGACCCGGGCCGCGACCGCGGCCGATTGGTCCAGCACGAAGGTGTCATTCATCAACATGAGCGACTGCAATGTCACTGTCGTCACCGGTCGTTTTTCGCACTGGGGCGACATGACCGGGAAATCGAATGTCTCGAGCACGGTCAACGGACGGCTGCGTCGCTGCGTGACGTAAAGGCTGCGTCGAAATTCCGCGGGGCCGGAAGAATTGACTCCGACCGGCTCGCCATTCGGATTGAGCATTTCTTCGCCGGTGACGATGCGTCCGGAAGCGTGACGCGCGACCGGCACCGGTGGCCCGCCGGCGCTTGTCTCCAGTGACCCGCTCACGCTGAGCAGAGAATCCCGCAATGTTTCCGCATCCATGCGCGGCAGTCCCCAGCGGGCCAGCCATTGGTTCTCGGGATCGATTTCTGCGGAAGCCGGATGGCGACCTGACTGCTGCCACGTCCGGGACGTGAGGATCAGTTTGTGCAGGCGTTTGAGCTTCCATCCGTGGTCCATGAAATCGCGGGCTAGCCAGTCGAGCAATTCTGGATGCGTCGGGCGCGCCCCCAGCAGACCAAAATCACCCAGAGAAGTGACGAGGCCGCGTCCAAAATGATGGGACCAAAAACGATTGACGAGAACCCGCGCGACTAAGGGATGACGCCCGCTGGTCAGCCAGCGGGCATAGGCGAGGCGGCGGCCGCTGCTCTGGAGGCCGGGCGGACGAGACTCCACATCGACTTGACCCTCAGCACTAAGGACCGTCACCTCACCCGGGGCGACCGGCTGCCGGGGCTGATCGTGATCGCCGCGATGAAATAACACCGTGACCGGCACCTGCCCGGCCACCTCCGTGGCCGCCATCACAAACCCCTCAAGGGGTTTGGTGGCGCGCAGCGCTTTGACTTCATCGCGCTTTTTGAACAGCTGCTGCTCCGCAGGCGGGTCAAATACATTCAACAATCCTTCGTGGGTCCCCACATTCAGATCCGGATGGTCCTTGAGAAACTGCCGCTGTTCGTCAGTGCGTTCATTTTCCGGGGTGCCCCGAATGACTCGGGCCGTCTCCTGCAACGCCACCGGCGCAGCCATCACGCGTTTTTCAAAAATCCCATCGAGCACCGTCCGAGCCCACGCGGAATTCTCGCCTTCCTTGACGACGGCCTGCGCCTCGATTTCCGCCGCGCGGGCTCGATCCGCCTCCGTATACAATGAATAAAGCCGCTCCTGAGGCGATCGCCATGCCTTCCAGTCAAAAACCGGCTCAAAGACGGCGCGCAGGCGAAAATAATCCTCCTGGGCCACCGGATCATACCGGTGATCATGGCATTGAGCACAGTGGACGGTCAATCCGAGCAGCGAGGTGCCAACGATCTGCAGCGTGTCCGCCATGACTTGATTGCGGGCCAGCTGAGCATCCGGCGGACCGTCCGCCGTGCCATCAGGCGCCATGCGCAGAAAACCCGTCGCCACCAGCCTTTCCCGCGCCGCCGCATCCTCCACAATCGCCGTGGCCCCGCCATGCACCACCCCCGCTAACTCGTCGCCCGCCAACTGCTCCTGAATAAATTGATCCCATGGCTTGTCAGCATTGTGCGACGCCACCACATAATCCCGATACCGCCACGCATGCGGCCGCACCGAATCAGCCTCCACCGCCCCATTGCTGTCCGCATACCCCGCCACATCAAGCCAGTGACGGCCCCATCGCTCTCCATAATGCGGCGAGGAAAGCAACCGATCAATCGCACGCTCCCACGCCTGCGGTGAGGAATCGCCAGCCAAAGCCGCCACATCGTCGCCCGTCGGAGGCAATCCCAAAAGATCAAAAGAAGCACGCCGGAGCAGCGTCGTCCGATCGGCAGGCGCCGCAAAATCAAGTCCCTGCTTTTTCATGGCTACCTCGATAAATTGATCGATCGGGTGAGCCGACGCCGCGGCGGGAGCGTCCACGGGAGCCGCGGCCGCGGGAGCGTCGAGAGCCGCAGAAACAGCAGGCGAGTCGGATGCCGCCGAAGCTACCGAAGCCGCGGGCGGCAAAGGCACCGTAGGAGGGATGGGTTGAAACGACCAGAACGATTGTTCGGCGGCGGTGATATAAAAATCGGGCACTGATTCCGGTTCGGGCTGGAGGGTTTGGGCGCCTTGGCTGATCCAAGTTTCCAGCAATTCGATTTCACGAACGGAGAGTTTTTGTTCTGCTTCGGGCATTTCGCCGGAGCGCACGAGGTGGATGATGGCGCTGGCTTCGGGCTGGCCTGGGGTGACGACGGGATGGCCGTCATCGGCGCGATGATTCATGAAGCGAACCAGCCGCAAGTCGAGACCGCCTTTTTTCACGCCGCGTTCACCGTGGCAGTGAAAGCAATGTTTTTTAAGCACGGGTCTCACATCGTGTTCGTAGGTGACGGGTTCCGGACTCCGGGCGCACAGAGCCACGGCCGGAATGAGAGTCATGATCGTAATCACCCAGCGCATGTCATTATCCTGTGAATGAGGCTGGCGGTTGTCAACCGGCGCGGCATCAAGGCGATGCCTACTTGCGCAGGCGGCTTAGGCTGAGCGAGA
>JALRGB010000671.1 GCA_023253575.1 Verrucomicrobiales bacterium | reverse complement strand
CTGAAAGTACGACGGAAAGTACGACGGAAAGTACGACGGAAAGTACGACGGAAAGTACGACGGAAAGTACGACGGAAAGTACGACGGAAAGTACGACGGAAAGTACGACGGAAAGTACGACGGAAAGTACGACGGAAAGTGCGGTGGAAAGTGCGGTGGAAAGTGCGGCGGAAAGTGTGGTGGAAAGTGTGGTGGAAAGTGCGACGGGTGAGGTGGCGGATGAAGTGCGGGATGAGGCGAAAGATCCTGATATTATCGTATCAGCTCATTCGGAAGCGGTGGTGGGGGCGGGGTCACTGGACACATCGGGGCCGGGAGCTGGCGAGGAGGTGTTGCCCAAGCTGACGGTGGAGGAGGAGCGTCGTCGTTTGTATGCTTTGCAGCACAAGGCGAGCTCGCGCGGGGGCAAGCGCTTTCGGCATAGCCGGAAGCGCTGAGTGATGGGCCTTATTTAATCAGGAGAGGGAGAAGGGATCGACATCGACCACGAGGTAGACTTCTTTGGGGAAGGTCATGGAGTGGAGGATGGAGCGCAGGTGGGTGGTGAGGCGTCGGGTGGAGGGGCCTTGGAGGAGGAGTTGGAAGCGGTAGTATTTTTCGGCGCGTTGGAGGGGGGAGGGGGCTGGATGATTGACGATGACGCCTTCGGGTGGGGATTTGGCGAGGCGGAGGTGGAGGTTTTCCACGGTGAAGCGTGCCAATTCCTCATTTTCCGAGCGGGTGGTCAGGAGGAGGACATGACCGCAGGGAGGGAAGCCGAGCACTTGGCGCATTTCCAATTCTTGAGCGGCGTAGCCGGTGAAATCGGTGTGGCGGGCGAACTGGATGGACGGGTGGTGTGGGGCGTAGGTTTGGATGATGACCTCGCCTGAGATGTCGCCGCGGCCGGCGCGACCGGCCACTTGGGTCAGGAGTTGGAAGGTGCGTTCACCGGCGCGGAAATCGGGGATATGGAGGCCTAGGTCGGCGTGCAAGATTCCTACGAGGGTGACCCCTGGAAAATCCAGACCTTTGGCGATCATTTGCGTGCCGATCAGGAGGTCGAGTTGTCGGGCTTTGAAGGCGTTGAGAGTGTCTCGAAGCTCATTTTTGCGGCCCATGGTATCGGTATCGATGCGGGCGGTGCGGGCGGTGGGGAAGACGCGGCGGAGAGTTTCTTCGACCCGCTGGGTTCCGTAGCCGGCGAGGCGAATGGCTGGGGCTTGGCATTCCGGGCAGGTTCGGAGGGGCAGACGGCGATGCCCGCAGAGGTGGCAGAGCAATTTATCCTCGGTTTTGTGGTAAACGAGAGAGACGCTGCAGTGGGGGCAGTGGACGACATGGCCGCAGGACGGGCATTGTACCGAGCCGGCATAGCCGCGGCGGTTGAGAAACAGGATGGTTTGTTCTGATCGTTGGAGACGGGCATCGATGGCGATGCGCAGGTGTTCCGACAGGATCATGGGAGCGCCTTTGACGGCGGGTTTTTCCATTCTCATGTCCACGACGCGGACCAGCGGCAGCCGACGGTCGTCTACGCGTTGCGGGAGGGTGAGCAGCTGGTATTTTCCGGTCTGGGTGTTGCGCCAGCTTTCGAGGCTGGGGGTGGCGCTGCCGAGCAGCACGGCGCAGCCCTCGAGGTGGGCGCGCATAACGGCCACGTCTCGTCCCTGATAGCGGGGGACGGAGTCTTGTTTGTAGCTGGCCTCATGTTCCTCATCGACGATAATCAAGCCTAGGGCATCCAGCGGGGCGAAGATGGCGCTGCGGGCTCCGATGACGATGCGAGCGCCGCTGCGGGCGATGCGGTGCCATTCATCGTGGCGTTCGCCGTCGGCGAGGTGACTGTGGAGGACGGCCACACCGGATGAGAGGGCGGCAAACCGGCTGCGGAAGCGTTCGACCGTTTGCGGGGTCAGGGAGATTTCGGGAACGAGGATGAGGGCGGTGAGGCCGCGATCGATGGCATGGCGCACGCTTTGCAGATAGACTTCTGTTTTGCCACTGCCGGTCACGCCAAAGAGGAGGAGTGGGCGACTGGTGGTGGGGGCGTCGATGGCGGCGGTGATGGCCTGCACGGCCTGCAACTGGTCGTTATTGAGTACGAGCGGCTGACTGGGCAGCAGGCTGGGGGTGTCGTCGGCATGTGGGTCCCTTTCCATGGTGGCGTCTTCCACTAGAACGAGACCTTTGGACGACAAGGCTTTGACGGTGGCGGCGGGGAAGTCGGCGAGCAGGATGGGGGTGTCGGCGGGGGCGTTGCGGAGGGCGGTCAGGACGTCGGCTTGGCGGGGTGCTTTCGACGGCAAGGCGGCCATGAGGGACTGCTGTTCCGGGGTGAGGACGTCGGGCAAGCGCAGGATTTTGCGTGTGCGGAATCCCGTTTTTTCCGCCCGCACCGAGACGGGCAGCAGGCTGCGCATGACCTGTTCCAGCGGGGCCATGTAATAATCAGCCAGCCAGCGGGCCAGACGCAACAGGGCGGGGGGGACTGCCGCTTGGTCGCCAATCAGGCCCAGCAGCGGTTTGATCGTGAACTCAGCGGCGGGTGGCCCCGGTTTTGGCTCCGCTACGACCTCCGTGACCGTACCCGTGGCTCGGCGCGGGCCGAGGGGAATGCGCACGCGACTCCCGGCGTGCACCGCGCCCGCCAGCTCCGCCGGTATCGCGTAGTCGAAAATCAACTCCCGCGGCCCGTCAATCAGCACCTTGGCCACTTGCATGGGTCAAACTTCTTCTCCTCCATGGCGGGTTCACGGCCCGGGCGCCACATAAAAAAACCTTCCGGCCACGAGGACCGGAAGGTTTTTTCGAATTGATTTCTGACGGGTCTTAGAAAGTGACCGACAGGGAAGCGCCGCCGTAGACGAGCTCATCCTGG
>JALRGB010000612.1 GCA_023253575.1 Verrucomicrobiales bacterium | reverse complement strand
CAAATTCCAGCAGGACGGAAGTGAAAGACGTCACATATTCGCGCAGGCCCGTTGGGGGACGGCGATCGAGGGCCGCACTGATGGCGCGTCCACGACAGAACGCTTCCTCGCCGACTTCGTCGGCGAAATACAGCAGCAATGCCTGCGGGCCGTACGGGATCCATCGCACTTCCCATCATGGCACAAGGCGCCGTCCTCTGCGCGGTGATTTTAGCCTCATCGATTACGCCCCCATCGGTCCGGGCTCGGGAGGCGGTACCGCGTATTCCATCAGCCGGTGCTGGGCCAGTTCCTCGATGACCCGGAATCCGAGGCGTTGGTACAAGGCGGCGGCCCGGGTATTGCGCTTCGCCACATGCAGGCGCACCGGAAGCCCGCGGAGGTGAGCCCAGGCGGTCAGCTCGACCAACAGGGCTGTGCCATGACCGCTGCCGCGGTGCGCCGGCAACAGCACCAGATCAACGATAAACACCACCCGTGGCGTGATCTGTACATACAGCCGACCCGCTGGGGACTTGTGAAGATAAAGTAAAAAAAACCCCACCCCCGGAAAATCGATGGGATACGATCGCTGCCGCGAATTAAACTCATGCTCGAGCAGCGTGCGCTGGGAGTCGAGATGCCGGCTGGTCACGTCCTCATCCTGCTCGCGACTGCTCGCATAAATCCGGAAGAACCAGTCATCCACCTCGATTCCGTGCGCCTCGATTCCGTGCGCAGGCAGCACGGAAAATGGACCGAGCATCGTCGGTAGGAGGTCGGGAGGCATTGAAGCAGGGAGCTGGGATCAGCGGTCCTTCACGGCCTCCGGCCGCGCTTTCTGATCACCCGTCGCTGGGCGCAAACTCGGGTCTGGATAGTTGAGGGTGGCTTTCTTGCGCAATTTCAAGAGGAACTCGTCCATGGCCTTTTTCTTCAAATCGGCCTGTACCAAGCGATCGAGCAGGTCGTCAATTTCCGCTTGCGGTTTTAATTGTCCTGGCTGGCGTTCTTCCACGACCATCAGGTAGTAGAACCCTCGGAATTCGAAGACTTGGCTCACGGTTTTCACTGGGATGGAAAAAGCCACCTCGGCCAACTGGGGAGCGAGGGCGCTGCGCTGAACTGTTCCCCAATCCCCACCGGAGGCCGCTTTACTGTCTTGGGAATAGGTGCGGGCTTGAGCCGCGAAATCAGCTCCTTGAACGAGCCGGTTGCGAATCTCGCTGGCCAGCCGCCGTTGTCGCGCCCGCTGTTCTTCGCCGGTCAGCCCTGGCTCGCCCGTGAGCTGCGGAATCGCCAGTGTGCGCATCCAGACCGCGCCTTCCTCCCGGAATTCAGCCTCGTTTTTTTTGAAATACTGCTCCTTCTGCTCGGGTGTGGCAAAATCCACGCCCCGCGTCGCCTGTCCGCGCATGGCGGCGACCACGAGCGATTTACGATGCTGCTCGCGAAATTTCTGCCACGTCATCCCGCGTTTCTTGAGCTCCTGCAAAAATTGCTCGCGGCTGCCCCCAAAACTCTCACGGATCAACCGCTGGATGTCCTCGTCCACATACTGCGTCTTGATCGTGGCGCCCATCCGGTCGAACTCGCTGATAATGAGCTCGCGGTCGACCAAGTCACTCAAGCCCTTTCGCAGCGCTTCCTGCTCGCGATCTTTTCGCGCCATCGGATCGCTCACTCCCTGCTGAATCATCATCAGCTGGTATTTGGCCGCCATCTCGACCTCATTGCGGGTAATGACCTTGCCATTGACAATGGCGGCCACACTATTTTGGCTGGCGACCTCCGGGGCAGTCAGCTGCTGTGCGAAGGATGGGACGGCCACCGTGCCCGCCACGGCGGTGGCGAACAAAAGAGCGAGTGAAAATGAGGCTTTCATGTGACGGAGACAAACTGCACATGTCCAAAATTAACTGACATAAATGGAATCATGCGGCAGCCTGCCAGTTTTTCCAGCAGGGAAAAATTATTGCAGGCTCAGATGAGTCTGCCACAGCGTAAGAATCGAGATGATGCAGGACCCCACTTTTGTCCAGAAGGCTTTTGCCTCTATTGCCCCGCGTTACGTGCTGGCCAACCACGTGTTGAGCGGCGGTATTGATGTGATGTGGCGGCGCCGGGTCGCGGCCATGGCGGCGGCGCTGCATCCGCAGCGGATTCTGGATCTGGCCACTGGCAGCGGCGATTTGGCGGCGGCGGTGGGCGCGGCCTGTCCTGGAGCGCAGGTCATCGGCGCTGATTTCTGTGCGCCCATGATGGCGCATGCCCGCCGCCGCGGGCTGCCGCATCTGGTGGTAGCCGACGGCATGGCCCTGCCTTTCGCGGCCGGGGTGTTTGACCTCGTCACCGTCGGGTTCGGGCTCCGCAATATGGCTGATTATGGTGGGGCCGCGCGCGAAATGGCCCGGGTCCTGCGCCCCGGCGGAACCCTCATGGTGCTCGATTTCTCCCAGCCCGCCCCCTGGCTGCGCGGCGCTTACAAATTGTACCTGCACCGCATCCTGCCTCTCCTCGCCGGCGCCCTGACCGGGGAACGCGGTGCTTACGAATACCTCGGCGGATCGATCGAACAATTTCCCTCCGGCCCGGCCATGAACGCTCTCCTCAATAGCCACGGGTTCGCCGACACCCAATGGATTCCATTGACCGGAGGCATTGCCTCCCTCTATATCGCTCAGAAACCGCTCGCCCCGCAAGGGTGAGCCCGCCGCAAATCCAGACGATCTCCTCCCAGTCCTCACATCATCCGCCCGCCGTCCCCTCATCACACCAGTGCTCCAAATCGTCTTCAACGCCCTCAGCGCCGCTGAACTCTCGCAGCTCGACACCCTGTCCCAGCTGGAACTTCTCAACGAATTTAAAGTCGACGAATCCACCCTCGCCGACCTGCCGGCTCGACATGCCTTTGGCAAAATCGAACGCGAAGGCCGTGTTCTCTATCGGTACCGCGCCCGCGATTATCGGCTCTATTTTGAAGTGCGTGATGGTCAAGTCGTTGTTCATCGAGTGTTGCATAAAAACACACTGGATGACTTTCTTTTCCGCAGCAATCTGCCGCTCAGCGAGGATGAGGCGGCCGGGAAATCGAAAACATTTTGGAAACTGATTGATGAGGGCGAAAAGTCCGGTCGCTCCAGCCAGCCATAATCTGCCGGCGGCCGAGTTTTCGGCGCGTCGGTCTGTCGTCGGTCTGGGTCTGCATGGCACCGGCTGAATGTGTTCAAATGGGTCACTGTATAAGGTTGCCCCCCATGTTGGGGGCGGAGAGTCTGCGAGTTGACGATGGCGGTGACATGCCTAACAGTACGCCTTTCCGGTTGGGGCCGAGGTCCTGTCATTCCGGAAAAACAATTACCACATTCGCACACGCTTACGGGTCGGTTTCGGCCGACGCTTCACCAAGCGGCTTGGGGCTCTCCCGCTTCGGAAATCATTATTTCAAGCAGCGCCCCGTTTACATATTCCACTCATCAACCGATCAGGAGGCACCACTTTGGATATTAAAGACATTCGGACAATCATCGAGCTCATGAAACGCAACGACCTGACTCACTTTGAGTTGGAGCGTGAGGGAGAAAAGCTCGTTTTGAAGAAAAACATCGATTCGGAGGCCCTCGCGGGTCTGCTGGCGGGATATCGCGCTCAGGCTCCTGTGGCGGCCCCGGCCCCGGCGGCGCGCGCGGCCAGCGTGGATCACGAGAGCGGCACTCCAGTCGCAACGCCCGCGGCCGGGCCCAGTGACTGCTTGACCATCAAGTCTCCGATGGTGGGCACGTTCTACCGCGCTTCCGGCCCTGGAACGGATGTTTTTGTTAAAGTGGGCGATTACGTTGAGGCTGAAACCACCGTCTGCATCATTGAAGCCATGAAAGTGATGAACGAAATCAAGGCCGAAGTCGCGGGGCGCATCACGCGCATTGCCACTGAAGACGCCACGCCGGTGTCATACGGACAGGTCTTGTTTGAAGTGAAGCCCTAGTCTTTTGGATTGCTTCGCCGCGCCTTTGCCGCGCGGTCTGGGTTGGGCGGCGAGGCGACCGCATGGCCCGGCCCGCAGAGGCGAGGTCAGGCCGGCCCCGCTTCGATCCTCCGCTCTTCTCCGCCATCCCGCCGTTTCTTTTTTTTCTCAAGCCCAGTGTTCAACAAAATACTCATCGCCAATCGTGGCGAAATCGCTCTGCGTGTCATTCGTGCCTGCAAGGAACTCGGCGTCCGG
>JALRGB010000599.1 GCA_023253575.1 Verrucomicrobiales bacterium | reverse complement strand
CGACTCTGGCATGGACAGGGTGGGGCAGGGGTGGTGTAGTTGGGGGGTGACGTTTTTTGCATGAATTCTGCGCGGTCCATTGAGGAAGTGCATATTCGCGGCCTCGGGGTTTCTCCGGGGCTGGCGATTGGTCGTGTGCATTTTCACAGTGAGTTGATGATTGAGCCGACGCTGGAGACGGTGGGGCCGGAGGCGGCGGATGGCGAGTGGGCGCGCTTTCAGCGGGCTGTGATTTTGACCAAGGAGCAATTGCAGGGGTTGTTAGACCGGGCGGCGGATGATGCGGGGGCGGCGCAGGCGGGCATTTTTGAGGCGCATTTATTAATGGCGGAAGATCCGGCTTTGCTGGCGCAGGTGGAGAAGGGGATACGAGACGATCATTTGCGTGCGGAGGGGGCGTTTTACCGGGTCATGGAGCGGTATATGGCCGCGATGAGGAAATTTGATGACGATTATCTGCGTGATCGTGTGACGGATTTAGATGATGTGATGCGGCGGGTGCTGGCGAATTTGCGCGGGGAAGAACGGCGGGGCGGGGCGGATTTTGCTCATATTCTGTTGGCTCGTGATTTGGCGCCCTCGGAGACCATGGAGATGGACCGGGCCAGTGTGCTTGGATTTGCCACGGAAGCGGGCAGTCCTACGTCGCACACGGCGATTCTGGCTCGATCGCTGGGCATCCCGGCGGTGGTCGGGATGCATGATATTCATTCTCATGTTCAGCTGGACGACACGGTCTTGTTGGATGGGGCGGCTGGGGTATTGATTGTGAATCCGACGCGGGAGACGGTGGCGACGTATGAATCGGCGCGGCGGCGGCGGGCGCGGGTGGACAGTCAGTTGTATGCGTTGCGTGACGGGGAGGCGTTGACGCGCGACGGGCAGCGTATTGTGGTGGCGGCGAACATTGAGGTAGCGGAGGAAATTGGTTCAGTGATGGGGCAAGGGGCGGAAGGAGTTGGACTGTATCGGACGGAGTTTTTGTTTTTGCATCAACCGCACTTTCCGACGGAGGAGGAGCAGGCGGCTGATTATACGGCCGTGGCGCGTGGGGCGGGGGAGCATGGGGTGATTATAAGGACGCTTGATATTGGTGGGGACAAGCTGCCGGCCGGGGCGGATGGGCCGGCGGAGGGAAATCCTTTTCTGGGGTGGCGCGGGATCAGGCGATCGCTGCAGCAGCCGGAGCTTTTCCGGACGCAGTTGCGGGCCATTTTGCGTGCGAGTGCCTATGGCAAGGTTAGGGTCATGTATCCGCTGGTCTCTGGGGTGGATGAAGTTCGTTTGGCGAATGCGGCGTTGGCCTCCTGTATGGAAGAACTGGCTGCGGAGGGGGTGCCCTTTGATCCGTTGATGGCGCGCGGGGCGATGATTGAGGTGCCGAGCGCGGCGGTTCTGGCTGACATGCTGGCGGAGGAGGTTGATTTTTTCAGTGTGGGAACCAATGATTTGATTCAGTATTCCATTGCGGTCGACCGCGTGAACGAGCGGGTGGCTGATTTGTATCAGCCGTGTCATCCGGCGATTGTCCGCTTATTGCGCAATGTGGTGGAGGCGGCGGTTCCGGCGGGGATTTGGGCGGGTGTGTGCGGGGAGATGGCGGGCGACATTGTGTTGACGCCGCTTTTGGTGGGACTGGGATTTACGGAGTTGAGTGTGGGAGCGAGTCAGATTCCACGAGTTAAGCATGCCATCCGCACGCTCGATGCTGGCGAGTGCCGGGATTTGGTCCGCCGCTCGCTCGGGTTGCGCAATCACATGGAAATCCTAGCCCGCAGCCGGCAGATGGCTCGTTCCTACTACGCCGAGCTTCTGGAGTGAAGGGGAGTGGTCATGGGTGACCGTCCCGCTGAACGTCCCGCTGACCAGCGCGGTTTTCGATCGACTCGCGGTCAGGGCCACGGTGCCGGAGGCGAGCAGGTTGTTTTCGATGAGTGTTGAAATGCTGGCTCCGGTGCTGTCGGCGAGGGTTCGACGTGCACGGGGATGGCTGAACTGGAGGCGCATGGCGGGGCGGCCAGTATGAGCAGCAGGAGGCAGAGACTAACGAAGAGGGGGTGTGACCGGGAGGAGTGTGATGGCATCGCGGGGCCGACTTGGGTGGTCCGCGGGCAGTAGGCGGCACGGGCAACCATGCCGGCCAATTCCGACATATTCCGACCTTGGTGGGACCGATTTATTGGGATGAGCCTTTTTTGCGGGCGCTCCCTGCAGCGGGTCCGTCGCGCAAGAACCATTGTTCATGCAGGACTTCGTGGATGGTGACTTGTTTGGGGTCGGTACTGCCCTCGCGAAGGTAGGCGAGGGCGAGGATGACGGGCGCGGACTGGGCCTGCACGAGTTCCCAGCTGGTGGTGCCATCTTTGTCTTTGGTTTCGGCGTATCCGAGCAGTCTCATCAGTTGCTGTCCGGCGAGGGAGGCGCGCTCGACGTATCCGTACAAGTGGAAATCGGCATTTCCTGGATAGGTGAGGTTGACCGCAAACCAGAACGACTCGTCGGAGTACTCGCCGTTGTAATAATCACCCGGGGCAGCCTGCACGCGGAACGGCTGTGGGGTGGTGGGTTTGCCTTTGATGAATTCCTCCACGGTCATGGCTTGCCATCCGACGGCTGTCTCCCAGTCGACCTTGAATCCCTCGTTGGCGGTGGCTTCCACGGCGTAGAGGCGGTACTCCTCCTCGGGCTGCACTAACATAGTGATGACGATTAATTTGACCCCGTCGATGTAAAGAATCTTGGTCAGGCTTTCCGAGAGTTCGTCGCGGGTGGCAACCACGGGACGGTCGGGGCGACCTTTGTACCAGAGGTCCATCAATGGAAGGACCTTTTCAGGAAAGCGGACCATCGGCAGTTTTTTCTCGATGCTGTCGGTGGCGAGGAAGTCTTGAACGACTTTGGCGGCTTGGGCGCCTTCATCCATGGTGGGGTAAAACCGCTCGGGAAATTGTTCCACCTTTTCTGCTTGGGCGATGACGGGGGCCTGGCTGCGGGCCAAGTACCAGCCGGCCACTGCGGCGCCGACGAGGATGATGATGCCGAGCGCCATGAGCGACCACCGGCCCAGCCGGGCGAGCAGGCGCCAGATTTTTTCGATCAATGGCGCGAGGCGCTTCTTTTGAATCCTTTTTCGGGTTTCGATGATTGAGCCATCGGGGGCGATGCTCTGGCGGACGGTCGCGGTGGTGACTTCTTCCCACTCCCCCTGAGGGCCAGTGTACCCGGCTTCTGGTGACGGAGCGGCTTCCGATTCCCAGTGGGGTGTGTCCTGACCGGCGTCGTGCTTCGACCGGCGCTTGCGCTTGCGCACCCGGATGCCTTCCTCGGGAATAGCGAGCGACGGGTCATTTACGCTGCGAAACTGGGTGGCGCCTAGGCGGTCGACGGCTAAGTTGCCCGCTTCGGGGAGGCCTACGGTCGACCCCATGGACGGAAGCGTGGGATTGGCCTCGCTGATCAGCGCCG
>JALRGB010000507.1 GCA_023253575.1 Verrucomicrobiales bacterium | reverse complement strand
CCCCAGTTTCTCCTCTCTCTCATCGGCGGGGACATGTCGCGTCTGAAACTACTCGAAAAACGCGCCGGCGTGAAAATCACTTCGCGCGACGGATGGGTGAAAATCGACGGCCCCGATGACGCCGTCATCGAAAAAACAGCCGCCGTCATCCAACAACTGGAATCCGCCTGCCGCGCCGGCACGCCGATCGATAGTCATTTTTTCCGGGTCGCCGCTGAATCAGTTTTCGGACCGGCGGGCCAGCCGGGCGTCGCCAGCCCCAACGCTCCAGCCCTCAAGGAGTTAACTTCTGTTCGACTCCTCGGATCCGCGCGCAAACCAGGCATTAATCCGAAAACGAAAGGCCAGCTCGACTACATCCGCGCCATTGAGAAACACGATGTCACCTTTGGCATCGGTCCCGCCGGCACCGGCAAAACATTTCTCGCCGTGGCCACCGCCATCGCCGCTTTTAAAGCCAAACAAATCAACCGCATCATCCTGTCCCGGCCAGCCGTGGAGGCGGGCGAAGCCCTCGGTTTCCTCCCAGGAGACATGAACGAAAAAATCTTCCCCTATCTTCGTCCGCTGTACGACGCCCTCTACGACATGGTCGAACCAGATGAACTGGAAAAAATGATCGAACGCGGTCAAATCGAGATCGCCCCACTCGCCTACATGCGCGGCCGGACGCTCAGCCATGCCTTCATTATCCTCGATGAAGCCCAAAATACGACCACCTCGCAAATGCTCATGTTCCTGACCCGCTTAGGGGAGGAGAGCAAATGCGTGGTCACCGGCGATCCCACCCAAGTCGACCTCCGTCAGCCCGGCGGCTCTGGCCTAGCCGAGGCCGCCCGCATCCTGCCTGGCACCGCCGGGGTCGCTTTTGTGCAATTTTCCGACACCGACGTCGTTCGCCACCCAGTGGTGGCCCGCATTATCAACGCCTACGATAAAGCCCGGAAAAAAGAAACAGGCACGGGCAGCCCGTCCGGCGGGCGCCGGCCACGCCCTGAAACCACCGCGATCACGCCAGAAGAAACGGAACAGCCGCCAGTTTGAAAGCCCTTGGACCCGGCCGCTCAGCCGCGGATCCACTCGCCGCTCAGCCCCAGTCGCTCAGCCCCCCACACCTAGCGCCAGCGTGGCGTCACCACGCCGCTTGGTAGAGGCGGGCAAAATCAGCCGTCTCCACGGCCACCGGATTGAATTTCGCCGTCCACTGACCGGCCGCTTCCGCCGCCAGCGGTGCGAGGCTCGCCACATCGACCACCCCGCAATCGCGCAGGCGTGACGGCAACCCAGCCATCTGCAACCAGTCACTGAGCTGCTCAGCCATGGCTTTGTCTGGAGACAACCGAGCATACGCCTCGACCACCTCGGTCTCCAATCCGTTCATCCTCACCACGTGCGGCAGCATGACGCCCACCGCAATCCCGTGCACCAACCCGAAATGCGCCGTCAACGGGTTCGCCGCCGCATGAGCCGCCCCCAACATGGAATTTTCAATGGCCACCCCAGCCAGCGCCGAGCCAATCTGCATCAACGATCGCGCTTCCACCGCTCCCGGCTCCCGCATCACCTGCGGAAAACCCGCCCCCAAGAGACGAAAGGCCGCCAATGAATACGCGCGCGAAATATCCCCCGCCTTGCGGCAAACCGCCGATTCCACCGCATGCGCAATCGCATCAATCCCGGTCACCGCCGTCACCCTCGACGGCTGGGTCACCGTCAGTCCCGGATCAAGAATCGCATGACGAGCCGCCGCTTTGCGGTCGCCACACGCCATCTTGGCGTGCGTTACCGCATCGCTGATCAACGCAAATGACTGACACTCGCTGCCCGTGCCCGCCGTCGTCGGAATGACCAACAACGGCAACATCTCCCGCTCCGCCTTGCCCACCCCCCAATAATCACTCATCCGCCCACCATTGGTCAGGATAAAATTACACCCCTTCGCCGTGTCCATACTGCTCCCCCCACCCAGCCCAATCAACCCGTCCACCCCCGCCGCCCGCGCCGCGGCCACCGCCTCGTCCACCGTCTCCGTCGTCGGATTCTCCACGACCCCATCAAAAATAGACACCTCCACTCCAACCGCCTCCAGACTTTCCACCACTGGATCCAAATGCCCCGCCCGCCGGATACCCGGATCCGTGACCACCAACACCCGAGTCACTCCCATCTCGCGAATCAAAGCCCCCGTCATCGCCACCGCCCCCAGCCCCGCATGGACTTTCGTCCCCGGCGCATGCGCAAAATCCCACACCCACTCCGGAAGATCCGAAGTCGTCAGTCCCGCGCTCGACGCCAGAGAAATTGCAGTCACAAGGATGATGGCTGAGGTTAAGAGAAATGAAGGAACGACCCTTTCTCTAAAGAACAACGGATCATCAGCAAGCCCTGATTACTCTTCCGTCGCGGCCGCAGCCGCCAAAGCGCCGTCGTCTCCCTCCGTCTGCTTCTGCAAGAAATCGACAAATGAGACCGACTCCAAGCCGAACAACTGGTTGAGCACGCTGATCGAGCGACGCTTGTACAAGAACTCAAACAAATTGCCTTCGTGGGGCTGGCTCCAATCGACCTGAGCCGTCACGACCGGACCAATGTTCAAGCGGTCAATGTGCGGCGCGGCGAGCAACTCTGGAATCCACGCCGGATCGGCCGTGATCGCTGACACGACCAGACTTCGCCCGATCGTATCCAACATTTCCGCCTGCGGAACTTCCACCACGCTCGCATACGGGAACATAAACTCCCGGTTAGCCAACGAATGATCAAAGGAATCACAGTACACAATCGTCGGCTGCAAATAATTCATGCCATCGCGGCTCACCCGCCGCGGCGCAGCCACCCCGGCCGCCACTCGCAATCGCGCCGACACGTCCTCGGCTCCCGGGTCACCCAATCCATCGGCAATAGCGCCATCAATCATCTCAGCCATGGTCGCATTGGCAAATCCACTCAACCGGGCGTCTGGATCCTCCGGGGCCCGGGGAACCATCGCCACCAACTCAGCCGCAATCGCTTCAGCAATTTCTGCCCCGTGCCGCGGCACAATGATCGCGCTCGCATTGATACAGGAACGCCCAGAATTAAGGGCAATGCTGTCGACCAGCACCGGGAGAAACTCCTTCCAGCGGTCAACCATGTCATCGCCCAGCAAAATCTTCGACCGCCCGGACCCGTGCACTTCCACCCGCGGGTCGGTCGCATACTGCGCGACCGTCTTGTCATCACCAAAGAGCTGGACTCGGCCACAACGCTTGATGATCGCCGCAGAACCATCATGGCTCGTCGGATACAATGAAAACGCCTCGGCCGGCAGCCCGGCCTTGATCATGGCCTGAATAATGCGCCAGGGCGTCCATGGCTCTTCGCGTCCTGGCTTCAACACCACCGGCACCCCCAGCGCCAATGCCGGAATCCACAACGCATTCACCGCAGGGGAGTTACTCGGCAAAATCACCCCCAAACTGTCGGTCTGCACCGCAAAACTAACCGGCACCCCGTTTTGCTGTCCCATCCCATGGTCCAACACATCCAAATTCAATCCCCGGCTCAGTCCACTAATGATGACGTCAATTTCCGCAAAAACAATGCCCAGCCGCTGCATGTTGCGCCGGATCAACGCATGCGGCAACCCGCTGGTCGCCGCCAACTGATGTAAATAATCGTCCGGCGATTGCTGCATCCCGCTGTCACCCAACGGCAACGTGTCATTCAGGAAAATTTCCCCCGCCCGCTTCACCATCGCCACCCGGTCCCGAGCCCGCAACCGACGCAACGCCCCCGCCGCCCGCGAAATAGCCGCTAAATCACGCTTGATTAACCCGGCGTTCGCTTGGGAAATGCGGACCACCGGCTCGCCAGAGGCTACCCCCTTGATCTCAGCCACATCGAGGCTGGCATAAGAAAGTCCGGCCCGAAGAACAGGAATATGAGGCAATTGAGACATGGCAGCAAAAAGGATGGGTGATGAATGACACTCTGACAGCAGTCGGGAAAAAAACAACCCAGCCCGCGCGCGCAAGACTGGCTCGTTTCATAACGTAAGTCAGCGGCCAGCGGTTCCCCTTCTCCATCAAATTCATCGCCACCCGGCCGCGCCCGGCCCCCTTACTGCACAATCACCCGAGCACCCGGACGCAACAACGTGGGCAGCCGGATCGCGTCCCAGTTGGCAAATCGAATGCAGCCGGCACTCTGGCTGCGACCAATGGTCTCCGGTGTCGACGTTCCATGCAAACCAATGCCGCGCCGGTTGGTCCCCGCCCACAAGACGCCCACCGGACTGTTCGGCCCCGGTGGAATCTGGTGCGCCACCGCCCCATGTTTCCCCTCTTCCAATAATTGCTTGTCCCACCGAAAAACCGGCGTGCTGACCATGCTCCGCAATGTCCACTCGCCATACGGCACGAACTTCTCTCGCCCAGG
>JALRGB010000488.1 GCA_023253575.1 Verrucomicrobiales bacterium | reverse complement strand
CGGCGCCTGCTTAAAAACCAATGGTGCAGAGGCCGCGGTCGCCACTGCCGCGTCCGCCACTGCCGGCGCTTTGCCGACTGCGGCCGGCTCGGTAATAAAATGATGATGCCCCTGGGCCAGCGGCCCGATTTCCGAGCGTCGTCCTGATGGCCAGATGACGGTCAAGCGGTCGATGCGAGCCGCCGAGCCCAGCCCAAAGTGCACGGTTGGTTCCTGGCCAGAGGCATACCCGCGGCTGCTGGTCAGCGTGCGCGTTAGGCGCGCCCCACCGACCTCGGCCACTAGGCGCGCGCCGAGCGCAAACCGGTTTCCGCCCAGCGGCGAGCGCAGGCTGATCAGCGCCGCGTGCTGCGCCGCCGGCGTATCGTTGCGCAATACCAATGGCGGTTCATTCTGCGTGTTGACCACCAGATCAAGGTCGCCATCACGATCAAGATCAGACATGACCTGACCAAAACTTACCGACGGGAAATCGAGCCCCCAGGCCGCATTTGATTTTTCAAACCCCAGTCCCGGACTGGCGGCGGCGGCCCCGAGATTGCGAAAGGCCCAATTGATTTCGGCCATGCGCGGCAGCGCGACAATTTCCTGCTGGGCCTCGGCCACGGTGACTTTTTCTCGCATGGCCCGGGCGCGCGCGCGCTCGGCATAATCCGAATCCTGCACGTTGCGCTCAAGACCGGTCGTAAAATGCACGTCTTCCCACCCGTCATTATCAAGATCACCAAAGAGCGCACTCCATGTCCAGTCGGTGCTGGCCAGACCGGAAGCGTGGGCCGTCTCCAAAAACGGCAGTAAATCCCCGGATGATGATGTCCCCTGATTGATAAACAGACAATTCCGCATCGCCTGGCGCGGCTCCAGATGATCCAAAAACCATGATGAGGCACTCATCGCCCCCATCGTGGTCTTGGATTTAAAATGACTGGATCCCGCCATGTCCGTGCTCAAAATATCAATCCAGCCGTCCCGATTCAGATCCGCCGCATCGCTCCCCATGGAAAACCACGAATGATACGGCAGCAACGAGGCCGCCACTTCTTTGAATGTGCCGTCCCGCTGGTTCAGACACAGCCGATCAGGCTGATTGAAATCATTGGAAAGCCACAAATCAGGCCATCCGTCCAGATCGGCGTCGAACCAATGCGCCGCCAATGCCATCACCCGGTCAGTCGGCAGCCCGGCCGACGCCGTGACCACCGAAAAATTCGGTGATCCGTCCGGACGCCGTCCATCATTGCGGAGAAGCCGCGGTTCCACTCCGCGCTCCACCAAGACCTGGCCCGCGTCGTCCAAATACTCAAAATGCTCGTCATACGGTGGCGCCACCACCAGTCGCCCCGTGCGCGTATCCTTGATGGCCTCGATTTGCAGATTGACTTGATCCCGAGCCGCCTGCAGCCGGTGCGAGATGGCCATAAAATCCAGATCTCCGTCCCGGTCATAGTCGGCAAAGGCCGCCATGGTGCCACCCGCCACCTCCGCCGGCCAGAGCGGCACATAACCCAAAGTAAACGTCCCGTCGGCCTGCTGGCTCCAGGCTTCACTCGCCGCTCCCTTATTACACACAAAAATATCCAGCCTGCCGTCCCCCGTAAAATCCACCAAAGCCGCACCACACCCCCACGCTCCGGTATCAATTAACCCAGTCCGCTCGGTCACATCTTCAAATTTCCACGGAGCCACCTGGCGAAACAATCGGTTTGGACCGTCCTGGCCCACCAGAAACACATCCGGCCAGCCATCGCCATCATAGTCGCCCACCGTGACCCCCGCCCCGTTGATCAAATAGTTGCGGATATTCTCCGGCTTCAACGTGTTCTGAAAATTTAACCCGGTCGCCGCCGCCTGCTGCCGGACAAATCGAGTGCCCTGCTCAGTCGACCCAGAACGCACCGCCAACGGCACCGATTCGACCGTCGCCGTCTCCGCCGTGGCCACCAGACTCGCACCCAGTACCACCACTGCCAATCCAGCCATCGACCCCCGCCCAAAACTAGGGGCGTACTTCATTAATAATGAATGCGTGCCACACTTCGTGTCGGAGCCGCGCCTGCACGCAACAGAATTTCCGCGATGCGGATTTTTGATGATCGGCATCGAGGCGCGTCTCATCACGCCTTCCAGATCAGGGATTAAAACCGGCGGCGGCGGACCATCATGACTCCACCGGCGGCGGCGGCCAGCAGGACGAGGGACGCGGGTTCAGGAATCGACTGGGACTCGAGGCGCACAAAGTCATATTGAATCCAACCGGCATTGTCGGCGGCATCACCACTGAGACCGCCCGTACGCGTGATTTCGAGCACGTTTTCGCCAGTGGTGGCATTAACGGCCCCGGCGGTCGTATTGAGTACCCAAGTAGTGGCGGCGGAGATCCCGGTTTGGGTGCCAATCGTGACCCCGTTCAGGCTGACTTTCAGATCATGAGCGGTGCTGCCAGATCCGGCATTGGCATCGGAGGCATCCCAGTAGCCCAAAGCAATCAAATCGATGGTCAATCGCAGCTCGGTGGAGCCGACCACGCTGGCCTGATCGAGATTAAAGTGAACGCGATCCCAGATATCTCCGTTGGCACCATTCACATCCCCTGTCAGGGCACGATCCAAGGCCTTGAGCGGCTCGGTGTTGGTGACGACGCCGATGGGAGACGGATAGGTCCCCGCGAAATAGAAATCATCGTCGTGCGTGGTCAGATTAAACGCTGGATCTGCCGCCTGTTCACGGGTGACGGCATTTGCGGGCGTGACCGCCCCCGGCGCCACGTTTGAACCGGTCTCCTGCGAAAACTCACCTTGTGAATCATTGTCCACCCCGAGCTGCCACACTTGCACAAAGGCAGCAGAGGCCAATGGGGCCATCGGAGCGACCAACACACTCAACAGAGCAGGAACGAAGTGGAATTTCATCGGTTAAAAAATCGGGAAATTTTGTGGAATATAAGATTTCCCCGGCTTCGGCAAGAAAATTATGAACAGAACCACTTTGTTTTTTAATCAGCCGTCGAAATGCAGAGCCATTATTCCACGGTACTGAGCATGCGCATGGTGACCCCGAGATAGACCACACCCGAAACGAAGGTAAAAGCCGCGGCCAGCCACACGCTGGCGTGAATCCACACTTCGGGAAAATGCAGCATGAGCGCACCCAACGCGGTCATTTGCGCCACCGTTGCGACCTTGCCTGTCCAGTGCGGCGTGAGTTCTCTCAGCCCGGCGATTTGCCCCAGCAAAAGCGCCCCGCCAATCGCCAGCACATCCCGGGTGATGACCAAAATCAGAAACCACAGGGGAAATTTGTCCGGCCATGGCGAGAACGTCAGCGTGATCAACGCCGTCAAAAGCAACCCCTTGTCCGCAATCGGATCAAGAATAGTGCCCAGCCGGCTGCGTTGATTAAACCGGCGCGCCACCCACCCGTCTAATCCATCGGTCCCGGCCGCCAACAGAAAAGTCCCGACCGCCGCCCACCGCCACGCCTCGACCGGCACCCCATGGGCACAACTTCGCCCATAATAAAGCGCAAACCCCACGAATACTGGAATAAGCAGGATCCGGGCGATAGTGATCTGATTGGCCAGGGTCACAGAGAGAGTATGCGCTCTGGCCGCGCTCGCGCCAGAAAAGGATGCGAAACTTTCGACATCATTCGAGCTTTCACCGGACTAATTCAGAGGAATACGAAAATTCCCAGCGCATCCGCGGCCGGACGCTCGTAGAATAGGCCGTGTCTGTGCTGCCCATGCCACCAACCCCGAATCTTGTCTCCCGGCAGAAACGCTACTCCTTCGGCTTCATGCTGGGGCTGCTCGCCGTCAGTGCGATTTTAAATTTAGGCGTACTCTTTCTGACGGCGCTTTTCGCTTTTCTGCTTTTGCGACTGCTGGCTCCGCCTGGGCGCAAGGGATTGGGGGTCGTCTTTTTCATTTGCGTCCTCTTTTTGGTGATTTGGGCTTTGATTCATTTTTCGACTCAGGCCGTGGTGACGCTGCCGCGGGTGGCCGAAACGACGATTCCCTCTTTGGTGGCCTATGCTCAGCAGCACGGTCGCGAGCTACCTTTTACGGACTGGGACAGTTTGCGGCGCTCGGCGATGGACGCGGTACTCCAGCAAAAACTGTATTTGACCAATGCGGCCTCTTTCGCCCAGTCGGCAGCCCGCTTAATGCTGCAATTCCTGATCGGTTGTGTCGTCGCCGTCAGTGTTTTTCTCAACAGCCGCATCAATCTTGAGGATGATGAACCGGACAGCTTGTATGGCTTGTGTTCGCAGGAAATTGCCGCGCGGTTCCGGACGTTTTTCGGCAGTTTCCGCACGGTCATGGGGGCGCAGATGATCATTTCTGCCATCAATACCGTCCTCACGGGCGCCTTCATCGCCCTGATCGGGTTGCCGCACCACATCGTCCTCATCGGAGTCACTTTCATCTGCGGCCTACTGCCAGTCATCGGCAACCTGATCAGCAACGTGGTCATCACCGCCGTCGCCTTCACCGTCTCACCTTCCATGGCCGGTTGGGCCCTGCTCTACCTCGTCATCATTCATAAACTTGAATATTTCCTCAATAGCAAAATCGTCGGCGACCGTATCCGTAACCCCGTCTGGCTCACCTTGCTGGCCCTCGTCGTCGGCGAATTGGTCATGGGCGTGCCCGGCATGATCCTCGCCCCCGTCTTCCTCCACTACCTCAAAATCGAAGCCTCGAAAATTAAATTGCCAGCCGCCAACGCCCAAGAACAATAATCCTTAAAGCGGGGATGACGATTTCACCAAATACTGCCAGTAAATAAAGCTCAAGATACTGAGCGAGTGATAGAAACGATGCCGCACGCCCCCCCCCAGGTGAGCTTGGAGTATGGCCCATGGCCCCAACAGGGCAGGGGATTCGAACCGGACCCAAAAACACGTTCGGAGAAACGTTCGGAGAAACGTTCGGAGAAACGTTCGGAGAAACGTTCGGAGAAACGTTCGGCGCCGCGACCGGGGTCAGCGACCACGGCTACAGAAACCGGATACAAGACGACGCCGCTTCTTCACTCACTCCCCACGCAGGTGTTTGAGCGCCTCACTGATGGCGGGCACGACC
>JALRGB010000477.1 GCA_023253575.1 Verrucomicrobiales bacterium | reverse complement strand
CGCGCTTCATGTCGGTGTTCAACAACGTTGAATACCCTTCGCGCCCACCCCAAAACGTGTAGCCTTCTCCATTGAGCTGAGCCGTCACATCCATCGCCTTTTTCACCTGCGCCGCCGCATACGCAAACACATCCGCATCCGGACTGGTCGCCGCTCCCTGCTGATAACGCGGATGCGCAAAAAGACAGGCCGTTCCCCAAAGGAGCTTCTTGCCGCTGTCGTTTTGCAACTTGCCTAAAATCGCCGCCGTCTTGTCAAGAATGTCATTGCTCTCCTTCAAGGTCGCCATCTCCGGCGCCGCATCCCGGTCGTGAAAACAATAATAATCAATGCCCACCTTGTCCATGAACTCGAAACAGGCCCGCGCCGTCTGCTCGACCATCTTCAACGGACTGCCCGCGTTCCACGGACGAATGGCAGTGCCGCCCCCAAATGGGTCAGCCAAAGGGTTTTTCATCGCATGCCAGTAAGCAACAGCAAAACGAAAGTGATCCTTCATGGTTTTGCTGCCCACTATTTCAGTGGCATCATAGTGGCGGAAGGCGAGCGGGTTTTTGGTGTCCGGTCCTTCGTAACGGACTTTTTTGATACCGGGGAAGTATTCCTTGGGCATGGTGTGCGGTGGTTTATTTTTAACTAAATGATTTTTAGTCTCTTGCGAGACAATACCCCAGACGCAAAATCGCCTGGAGACGCTGAATGTGGGTGTTCATAGCATGGGTTGGATTTTACGCAAGGATCAAGGCACCCCACCCACACCAGCTAGGCAAAACCCAAAACCCGCGCCGCCACAGATCAATCCTGTGCCGCCGCCCCCGCCCTTCAAAAAAACCGCCGCCCCAGACCAGCTGGCAGGCGGCAATAAAGGCTTAATTCTCCATTGTTTTGCGGTACAAAAAAGCATCGGAAGTCAGCAGGGAAGTCAGCAACGCCTTCATGCTGCCATCATTATCACGATAAGCGCGGTAGGCAGCCTGAAGAATGGGCGCGTCATTGATGGTTTCGTTGCGTCCCATCCAGTAACGAAACACATGGCGGACGAACACTTGGTTGACGCGTTCACTGGTCGCGAGTCTTTCGATCATTTCCATGGGATCCTTGACTGGCCCGTCCAAGGCCGGATCGCCGCTGCGGATGATTTCACCCGTCGTATCAACCGGATGCCCCCAATTATTCGACGGGTTTGTATCCAGAAGAATACCGAGCTGGTTGTATTTCTCGAAAGGAAGGCCGAGGGGGTCCATTTTCTGATGGCAACGCCAACATTCTGGCTCGCGAGTGACGCGCATCCGGTGGCGCAGGGATGATTCGGGTTCATCCGGCAGCCGAGCATCCACGGTCAGAGGAATATCCGGCACGGCATCTCCCAGCAGACGCTCACGGATCCAGCGGCCGCGAGAGATGGCATGATTATTCATGGCATCGGAATGCGCGACGAGCCAGACCGGGTGCGTCAAAATCCCCAGACGTTCCTCCGGATCCACCGTTGTGATCGCCTTCAAAGCATCGTTTGCGGGGGGAAATCGACCTTTGTCAAAAGGCGACTGCCGCACATGGACGGGTCTCGCCGGATTCGGGAAAATATGGTGAAGCATGTTCTGATCGAACACCTCTCGTTCCGCTCGTTCGATCACCAACCTGTTATCCGGGGTCGGCGTGATGGGCTCCATCTTCTTGAACTCGACGAATTGTTTGCCCCTATTGAGGAAGTAAGCGATGTCCGTTTTGAACAAAATGCCATCCCTGAAACTGGCTCCGGAGGTGTAGGGCTGATAGATCACCCGATCAGTGGTCAGCAGCTCTTTTAGAACCTGTTTATCCTCCGCCAAAATCAATTCAATGAGGCCGTCCGTATTGGCGACCATGCTGGTCATGGCCGCGTAAACGGTGTCAAAATGCCCCCCGTCCCGCTCGAGAGCCTGACGGTCTTTGCAGACACTCGGCGCACGATCATAATCAAAAAACTCCCTGAAAAACTGCAATACTCTCGGTTTCCGGATGCTGGGGTCATTCAAAATGCGGGTCACTTCGCGTTCGACGTCCTCACGTGTGACTAGGTTTCCCTCGAATAACGCCGTCCACAAGTGGTCCGCCTCCGGCCGGATATAAGAAAAAGCCGCATTAATAGCCAGCACCAGCTCCTGCCCCCGCAACATCACCCGCCCATGCGCGTCGGGAGTTCCAGTCTCACCAAGCTCAGGGCGGAAAAGTGCGTCTCGATCCAGAAAAATCGGAGCCAGCCCTAAGAAAACACCGTCTTCTTTGCCAAGGTCCTGAATCGACTTTTTGACAATCCTTAGATACGCGTCTGTTTCATCACTGTCCGGTGGACGCAGCGTTAGCGCTTCAAACAGAAAGTTGATGACTTCCCTCAGCCGCTCATCACTGACACCCGGAGTGCGCATCAACTCGTAGACCGGAGTAGGCAGTAATTTAAAATCCTTGCGATAAAAAATGAGATTCAGACCTCGATACTCTCCAGGAATTTTTTCGATATCATCAGCAAATTGATACGGCTCAGCCGCCGGGCCGCAGGCCATGAACCGCAAAATCTTCTCGGCAATACCCGCGATCTGGGTCGCTTCAGAACTGTTGACGGAATACAAAAACGAATAGTTGCGCAGTCCATGGTCCCTGATCATCGAAAAACTCGACTGAAAACCGCTGACCCCGACACTGTAAGCGTCCTCAAAAGCTCCAAGATACTGGTCCAGACCCAAATAGACTTTGACCTCACCTTCCAAATTCGACGGAATATGGTCGCCATGCGTCCAGAGCCCGGGTCGCTCCGGATCAAACTTCCGCTTAAAACAGATGAGATCGTTCAAACGAACCAGATGCTCCTGAGGATGAAGGCGCCAGAGGCGAGCCGGAGTGGATGCAGGCTCAAGGTTTTGAGGCTCCATCCCAAAGAGTAAGTCATGATCCAGATGATTCCCCTTGCCCGGACGCAGGTGATCATTAAACCCCCCTCGGTTTTTCAAGGCCCCAGCCAAGCCCGCCGTGATCCAGTTGGATAGATCATGCCGCTCCAGTAATGCTGGCTGGTTCGCTTTTTTTCTGGGAGGCATTTCCTTCAATGCCACCTGCTCCCAGATGCGTTTCCACAGACTCGCATTCTCCGGAGTCACCTCGTCAAGACCCTCCAACGAAACACCCCCCTCTGTGGATTCGTCGTCATGACAGTCCAAACAGTACTTTTCGAGAAATGGCCGCGCCGACAGCGCGACATCCGTCTCCCCGTGACTCACCCGCTCAGTCTGGCCCGCCCCAACCCACGGGACACCAGCCATCATGATCAAAACCGCTAGGTAAACAGGTCGACAAAAGGACATCTCACGCAAGAAGTTCCTCAATCGGACCGGCCTGACTCTGAATGAGACTAGCCATATTTTTGTCCGCGTTAAACCGATCAACCGGTGCACCCGCTCCGTGCAACAATGTCGTATACAAGTCGTTGATCGGACGATCTTTGACATGGGTATAGTGACCGGTCTTGAATCGCCCTCCCCCATTGCCGAGAAGAACAAAAGGCCAGTTCACTCCCTCAGAATGCTGCTTCTCCGCATTGTTGCTCGTGTAAACAATGAGCGTGTTGTCCATCATCGAGCCCGCACCTTCAGGCACTTCCTCCAAAGCTTTCATGATCTTGACCAGCATTTCACAATTATAATGTCTGATTTTCGTCCAAATCGCATTGTCCGGCTGGTCAAGATGTCCCAACCCATGGCCGGTGTCCGTAATGCCCAGCCCTTTCCACGAGCCAAAATACTCGCCGCAACCTGAAGCGATCGTCAGGACGTTGGTCAAATTGGCCCGAAGGGCGGCGATACCGGTCTCCAGCAGTGCATCATGCCAGTCGGTTTCAAATTGTGGCCTAGTATAGCGGTCATCCGGCTTGGGCGCATGCTGCTTGAGCAGCCCCGAAATTCCAGACAGTTTTTCCCGCAGTCCATTAAGCTCCCGGAATCCGTTCACGTATGAGCCATAGCGTTCCCGTTCGCTCAGCGGCAGCCCCGCGACTTTGGAGCGAGCCACGCCCTCGACATCGAGCATCAGATTGGAACGGGCTTCGTAATGTTTTCTGACATTGCCGTCGGCAATACTACCGAAGAGCATCTGGTAAAGCATGTTCGGATCGCAATGCATGAATACCGGCTGATTCGGACCTGCAGCGGTCAACGTGGCCAGGGTTGGCCGCGCTCTCATGCTTTCGAGCGACTCCATTCCGATACAGAGCGGTGGAAGTATAGTTTCTGGCAGGACGCGACCGAGGGCATAATCAATGGTCGCGGCCGACGGCGGCACGCCGGTGCCTCCACGAAAGGCACCGAGAGCCCCAAAGTAGGCGCTATGCCCGGGGCTCGTATGGCGACCATGC
>JALRGB010000439.1 GCA_023253575.1 Verrucomicrobiales bacterium | reverse complement strand
AACCAATTCTATCCTCCACCAGTCTCCCTATCAAACCCGATCCCCTTCTTTTCGGACCGGCCCCAACACCTTAGCCCCTCCCCGGCCGAGGCAGTTTACAGGCTGCGCACGCCGGCCAGTTCGGGCGCCAGCGGCGGAAATTCTGGCTTAAGCCGCTCCAATGCCTCGCGCAGGACGTGGGCCACTACCACGTTGCGGTACCACTTCTTGTTCGATGGCACGACGTACCAAGGGGCATGCACAGTGCTGGTGCGCCCGAGCGCTTCTTCATACGCCTTGATAAATTCCGCCCACTGCGTGCGATCTGCCAGATCCGACGCTTGCAGTTTCCACTGCTTGGACGGGTCCCGCAACCGCTCCTGCAACCGGGCTTTTTGCTCCGCCGCATCAATATGCAGGAAAAACTTGAGCACTGTCGTCCCTTCATCCGCCAGCAAACGCTCAAAATTGACAATGTGTTCATACCTCCGCTCCCAGATCTCACGCGGAGCCAGTTTCCGCACCCGGACCGCCACCACGTCTTCATAATGACTGCGATTAAAAATCGTAATCTCTCCGCGGCTAGGCACCCGCGGATGAATGCGCCATAAAAAATCATGCTCCAGCTCGGTCGAGGTCGGCGCCTTGAACGCCACCACACTCAATCCATGCGGGTCCAACCCCTGAAATACATGCCGCACCGCCCCATCCTTGCCGCCCGCATCCATCGCCTGGAAAATAATCAACACTTTGTGCCGACGCTGCGCAATCAGACGCGACTGCAGCTCGCGCAACCGCAGCCGCGCGTTCTCCACCATCACCACCCCGTCGTCCTTCGTTAAACCGGGAAAGGCGCTGGTGTCGTTCGGGTCCCAACGACCCAAGTCCACTTTGGCGCCAGGACTGACAAGAAATTCCTTCATACGCGCGCATGGTGAAAGCTCACACGCTCGGAACAAGTGATGTTTTCGTAAATACAGTCCGCGGGAGAGGCAAGGAAGCCCACCAGCTCACCCATCGCTGCCGACCCGCAAACGCACCCATCCACTGCCCACCCATCCACGGTTCGTCACAACCCCACCGGAAATCCGTGTTCCAAACGATCGATCACCCGATGATCCTCCGCCACCTCCTTCTCCAGCCGGGTCAACTTGCGGTCTTCCATCTTCAATTCCATCTCCAGATGATCAATCCGCGCCAACGCCACCTGCAACGCCTGCTCCATCAACTCAATCCGACGAGTTAATCCATGAATTTCGTACATCGAGGGCCTCCTTGGTTCTTTGATTCATAGTCATTGTACCAAGAAACAAAACCCTCCGCCAGCCACGAAATAACCCAATCCGCCCCCCCCCAACCAGCTCAGCGCGCTGGCTTGCGCTGGGCGTTGACCAATTCGTTATAGGCGCGGGTTCGCGCGTTGAGTTTTTCGATGGCCTCGTCGCGCTCGGAGGTGACTTTTTTGAGCTGCGTACTGGCTTTCTCGATGATGGCATTGTGTTCTACCACGGCGCTGTTCTGACCGGCGACGGCCGCGGTGCTGCGAGCCAGCGCCTCGCGCGCCGCCCCCACTTCATTTCGAAGCTGCGTCACCTCGGATTCGAGGACCGCCAGTTTTTCATCCCGCGGGCCGTGGGCCTGTTCCAATTCCTGCACGCGCGCCGTCATTTCCAGCAATCGGGCCTCGGTATCGGCCCGCAGCGTGGTAAGGCGTTCGATTTCTTGAGTAAAGACTTCGGCCTGTGCGACCGCCTCGGCGCGCAGGCGGCCCTGTCCAGCCAGATCGCGCTCCAGCTCGCTCATCCGTCCACGAAAGGA
>JALRGB010000420.1 GCA_023253575.1 Verrucomicrobiales bacterium | reverse complement strand
TCATGGTCGTTCGCAGCGGCGAGCGCGCTCAAGAACTCGCCGCTCTAGCCTCGTCCGACCTCGTCATCACCAGCTATCAACTCCTCGTCCGCGATTTGCCCAGCCACGCCGCCGTTACGTATCACGCCGCCTTCCTCGATGAGGCCGGTTTCATCCGCAACCCTGATACCCAGATCGCCAAAGCCGTGCGACGCCTGCGCACCGGGGCCCGCTTCGCCTTGACCGGGACACCGATCGAAAACTCCATTCGCGACCTCTGGGCCATCATGGACTTTGTGCTGCCCGGCTACTTGGGACCGCGAAACGATTTCCGGGACCGCTACGAAGCTGCTGTTCAAACCGGCCAGCCCGCCGCGCTCGACCGTCTGCGACGCCGCATGGCCCCATATTGGCTCCGACGCCTGAAACAAGATGTCGCCAAAGAACTGCCGTCAAAGATCGAGAAAATTATCCGCTGCGAGATGACCCGCACCCAGCGCGATATGTACGCCGCCATCCAACGCGAAGGCGTGGCCAAAGTCGACGAAGCCCGCCGCGCTCGGTCCGCCGGTCAAGCCCGCATGACCATGCTCACCGCGTTGCTGCGCTTGCGCCAAACCTGCGGCGATCCACGCCTGCTCGGCGAATCCTTTCCTGACCGCGATCCTTCCGAGTTTTCCACCAAATGGGCCGCCCTGACTGAACTGCTCGAGGAAATACGGGACGGTGGACATAGTGTTCTTATATTCAGCCAGTTCGCAACGCAGCTGAAACTGCTCGAGGACGCCGTGCGCCACGTAGGCCTCGATTTTTGCCGTCTCGATGGCGCCAGCCGCGACCGCGAAGCCCAAGTCAACGCTTTCAAAGATGATCCCGCCAAACGCGTCTTTCTGATCAGCCTGAAAGCCGGCGGCTTCGGTCTCAATCTCACCAAAGCCGATACGGTGATTCATTTCGATCCCTGGTGGAATCCAGCCGTCGAGGCCCAGGCCACCGACCGTGCACACCGCATCGGCCAAGCCCGGCCGGTCACCGTTTATAAATTAATCGCCGCTGGTACCGTCGAAGAAAAAATCATCGATCTCCAAAAACGAAAACGCCAGTTGATGGAAACCGCGCTCGCCGACGACAGCACACCCCTCATGGACGCCCTCGACGACGCCACGCTGGATTCGTTGCTCAGCTCCACCTAAAACCACGTCACCACGGGCCACCAAAACGTGCTGAACCGAGCGGGTTGGCCGCCGATTAATAACTTCATACAATGTATGTAATGTAAAATTAAAACCGGTGGAATCCGGCCGGTCTTAAAAAAAGCCTCCCTTGATTGAATGAGTTCGGGGGTCAAGTGGCCTGCTCTTATGCAGGTGCGCGTGTTGCTCTCGGCACGTGTGCGCGTGCGGCTTTGGAGAGGTTTACCGCAATTTTTCCAACCAACGCGTTTTGGTTTCTTCGGGCCAGTCGGTATTGAGGATGGTTGTGCGGGCGGCTTCGGGGTCGAGTTGGCGCCATGACTGGAGGGATCGTTCGAGGAGTGACGAGCGGGTCGTTTCTTCTTGGGTGGTGTTGGCCCATTCGAAGGCCATGGCGGGGTCGGTATCGGCGATGCCTCCGACGAGTGAACTGACGGCGAGGTCGCGGGATTTTCCTCCGGGCAGCGAACCGATCCATTCACTGGCGCTGACGGCGTCGTAATTGACCCAGCGGGAAGCGAGGGCTTGGGTGGCGGAGGCGCGGGCGTCTTCTTGGGTTAAGCTGGCGACCCAGGCGGTGGCTTTTTCCTGACTTTCGGCGAAGAAGCTATTGGCGATGGTGCTCGCGGCGTTGATGAGCGAATCGGCTGGTTTTTGATCGGAGGGCAATTCAGCGAGCAGCGAAGAAAACTGGGTAGCGACGGTGGACGGGTCTTGATTAGCGCCTTGGTTCATGACGGCGCCGAGGGCGTTTTCGCGGTCTTTGCCGGTGAGTGAGCGGGCCCAGCCGAGGGCTTCTTGGAAATTGTCATTACCCCATTGCATTCCGATGCGGGCCAGACTGTCCTCACGAGCGGCGGCGCTGGTCAGATTGAGGGCTTCGCGGGCAGCGGTTTGGGGGTCTTGGCTGGCGAGGCGGCCCATGATTTCCGGAATCACACGGCGTTGAGTGACCTCGTCGGGCAGCTCGCGCGCCCAAGCCAGCGCTTTTTCCGGCGTACTTTGATCGGAGATGATTCCGGCGAGGTTGCGCCAGATGTGATGGGTCGGGTCGTCGATGGGATGGACTTTCAGATAGGCAATAGCTTCCTCCGGATTGTTTTGCGCGAGGGATTCGACCACGGTGGGAATGAGTCGTTTCTGCTCCGTTTCGGGCAGAGTGTCCATAAAGGCCCGGGCCTGTGCAGGGTCGTTTTGCCCCCAGTGGCGGAACAAATTCTGCAGGGCTTCATCGCGATTGGGGCCGGGTTTCAGAGTGCCGGCCAGCGCGGCCGCCCGTTCTGGCGTAAGGGCTTCGGTGAAATTAAGAGCAAACTTGATCAGCTCCTGCTTGTCGCCGCCATCGGGGCGTGACCGGATCCATTGATCGACCGCCTCCGGATCTGATTGGACCCATCCGCCTAGGAGCGCTGTGTGCACCTGCCGTTGCAGTGGACCGGTCAGATTCTCGGCCATGGCCACGGCTTGCTGGGGGTCGCGCTGGCCGAGGCGACTGAACAAATTTGTCATGGCATCCCGCCGGAGATTGGCTTCGGGCACGGCTTTGATCCATGCCAGAGCGGCCTCCGGGTCGCGCTCGGCCCACTGCATCATCACGCTATAGACACCATTGCGGCGCTGGTTGCCATCTTGCAGTTGATCCAAACCAGCCGCGGCTCCGGCCGGATCCAGCCGCGCCCAAGAATTGAAGATCGCCCACGTGACGTTGTGACGCAGCGAATTTGGCAAGTCCGCACTGAGCTGCAGCGCCTGCTGAGGGTCGGTCTGGGCGATGGCGTCGATGACGCTGTGCAGAGCGGATTGTTGCAGTGAGGGTGATTGCAGCGCGCGGGCTTCGGCAAAAGCTCGAAGCGGGTTGGTTTCCGCGAGGGCGCCATACACACCGGCCACATCGTGAGGTTCCGCTCCGTCCTTTCTGGCCGATCGGGCCCATGCGAGGGCCGCGTCAGGCGCGATTTCCACCCAGCGCTGCAGAGCCGCTTGTTTGGCTTGAGCCCAACCCGGGTCATTACGCCACGGGCCGGACATGTCGCGAACTATTTGGGCCAACTGTTCTGGACTGGAGGCGAGGATTTTCTGCAGAATCTTGAGATTTGATTCGACAGGTTTTTTTCGATTGAACCCGGCCAAGAGCGATTGCACGGCCTTGCCTTTTTGGCCAGCGACGGCAGACGCGGACGCGGCGACTTGGGGGCCCGGACGCGGCGTGGCTGTCGGAACCTCCGCACCAGAAGAGCCCGCAGTTGTGGCCGCGGTCACCGCGGTGGTCGCCATCGCTCGGCCGGCGGACTGACGTCCCCATGTGTACCCTCCCGCCAGACCAGCTAGGAGACACAGCGGGATAAACACGGCGGGTTTCATGAATAAGTTCTTTATTTGTACAGTAAAAACGGGCGACGTCGAAGCATAAAACGACGTTCATCGCGATGCCAAGCGGCTCGGACCTTACTGCCGGGGTCGCCCGCGCGCCAAGCGGCGGCGCTTTCGGCATGGAGCAGCAATTTATTGAGGTTTTTGGTGTCGAAGGCGGCGGGGTAACCGCGGCAGAGAGCGGAAGCGAGCGCGCTGCCGAGTGCGAGGGAATCTAATTCCTCGCGATTGGTGACGGTAAACCGCACGCCATGGCAGAGTGTCTGGGCGTGGGTACTGGCGTTGGGGGTGAACTGAACCGGCATGATGCGAACCCCGGGCAGGTCCAGAGCAGTGAGATCCTGAGCCAGTGCGTCCGCATCGATCCACGGAGCGCCCACCATCAAAAAGGGAGCGTCGGTCCCCCGCCCCACGCTTATGTTGGTGAACTCGAGCAGGCCAATCCCCGGGTAAAGAACAGCGGCTTCCAGACTGCGCATGTTCGGTGACGGATTGGTCCAAGGAAGACCAGTTTCATCGAACCATTGGGACCTGCGCCAGTTTTCGCAGCGGACGACTTCCAGATCCAGATTCCATTGCCGGTCGGAGGCGATCA
>JALRGB010000406.1 GCA_023253575.1 Verrucomicrobiales bacterium | reverse complement strand
CAATTCACGCATATCCGTATCCGGCCATGATTTCTGATGAGCTGCACTCGTCTTGAGGAGCTGGGAATCGAGAGCGCGCTTGAAAAGTGGCGGCTTCGGGCTCACATAGCCACCTTCTATGAGTCATAACCTTGATCGAGCCGCTCTTGCCGAGGACCAGCGCCGGTTGCGCCGCATGCTGGACCGCACAGTGGGCCGGGTGGTCCGGGAGCAGGCCGGGGCGATTCCGCTCGTGGGGCAGGCTGAAGTCTCGATTCTTGATGTCGCGTGTGGAGCGTGTGATGAGGCAGAAACGTTGTCGGATTTTTTTCGTTCCTTGCGTGGGGGGGAGGGGGCGGAGGGTGCTTCTCCTTCGACGGTTTTGGTGGGTACGGATGTGCGCGAGCGTGAGTTGGATGAGGCGCGGGCGCGGTTTGGCAACGCGGGAGGCCGTTCATTCGAGTTTTTCAAAGGGGATGCGTCCAAGCTGGACAGCCATCGTGAACTGCGTGCGGCGTTTGACGTGTTGGTTTTCCGCCATCAAAATTTGTATCACGGCAGGGCGTTGTGGATGCGCATTTTCGAGCAGAGCCTGCATCGTTTAAAGGATGACGGGGTGTTGGTCTTGACCAGTTATTTTGATCGGGAGCATGAGCTGGCGCTGCAGGCGTTTCGCAGTCTGGGGGCCGAGGTGGTGATTACCGAGCGCAACGCCGAGAGCCGGGAACTAGCCACCCCGGGTAAATCCGTGGACCGCCATGTCGCGGTGCTGCGCAAGGGCGGCTTTGGTAAAATCTGAGGCGGTGAGGCGGTGAGGCGAGGCTCGAGGAGGACTGGCCACCGGGGACAGGGAGGCTTCCTGATGTGCCGCTTTATTCGAGTTTTGCGAAGTCGATGTCCGGTTTGGTTTCCGGGGTGGACGGCCGTTTGAAGGTTTGATTGAGGGGCACGGTTTCGCTAAAAAACCCGCCATTGCGCAAATAGAACTCCTGACCGGAGACCCCGCCGGCGTAGTCTAGGCGATGGCCGCCGCTGGCGGTGGCGTCACCGGTGAAGCGCGCAGAGGTGAGCTCATGCCACGTGCCGCCGGTATCGCGGACCCATTGATTTCCGTGCCGTGCACGGCGGCCGAGGAAGCCGTTTTCGTCGTGAAAGTTTTCGAGGAACGAATGAAAGCCGGTCAGATGTTTATTTGTTTTTGGTCTTTTGAAGCGGGCGATGAGTTGCCAGTCAGTTTTTCCGGTTTCGCTGAACCAAGCGGTATAGACAGTGTTCCCTTGGCCGTCGGGCTGGGCTGAGTTGAGGAAGCGGTAGGTGACCCCGGTTTTCCATGGAAAAACGAGATAGCTCTTACCTCCTGATCCTTCGTTGCCGAACTCGCCCACCTGCACGTCCTGGCCTTTGGCCAGCATTACGATGCGCTCTGATTCCGGGATTTTATCAGGGTCATCGGTGTTAAACGGACTCCAGACGGAGAAGAGGATCCAGCGCTCGGTAGGGCTCTTCACTTGGATGCCGAAGTATCCTTCGCCAAAACCGTTGGCCATGAAATAGGATCCAATCGGATCCTCGCCATCCGGCACTGTCAATTCGCTGTAAGCATACTCTATGTCTGTGTTTGGCGGCATGGGATAGCCGAGGTGCACGGATGGTCCGCGGCGGCCCCAGTAGAACATGTTGTCTTCGTTGTGGCGCACATAGTCGAGTTGCAGGCCGTCGGTGTCGGAGGAAATCTTCAAGGAGGAAGTGTTGGCGAAGACGGGTCCGGTTTTGCGGATGCCGCTGAGATCGATGCGGACGTATCCTGATGTTTTCACCTCCACTCGTCCCAGTTTCACGTCATGGACATCGGTTCCGCTGATGACGGTGTCGCTGCTCCGGCCGCTGGCCGTCGTTCTGATCACGGATTCGCCTTCGGGGACGTTCAGTGGGAGGACGAGATCCAGCAAGGCTGGGCGGTCGACTCGGACGAAGACGGAAAAAACGGTTCTGTCGTCTTGCCAGCGGAGGGAGCCATTGCGTTCGAGTCTGTCGTCGTTGGCCTTGGAACTGGTGGTCTGGTAGGTGTTGCCGGCCAACGGCACCTGCCAGTGTGCGGGTTCCCCTGCTTGGGCTAGGGTCAGGGAGAGACTGGCCAGACCGGCTAGGACGGCTATTTTCAGGGTGCGGGCGGATCGAGTGGAGGAGGGGGCGGTTGACGATGGGACCATATCGAAACTGATTTCCACGCTCAGGGGGTGGAGTGCAATGATTGTTGGGGGATTCGACGGAATTTTTCTTCTGGGGGTGGCTGTGGTAATTGCTGCTTGTGGACGGGCTGATTTTCGACTGAGATGGTGGACGGCTCCTTCGCCGGAATTTGGGGAGATGAATGGAAAGAAGAATTCGCTCCTTGAACCTTGGAGAGGATGATCGTCTTTATTCTTGCTTCGCCGGCACCCTCTTACGATGATTTCCCGATTCATAGGTTTAGCGTGCGCCATTTTTCTGGTGCTGTTCATCGGTGGTCAACCGCTGCAGGCGGCGGCGTTCAGTACGGTGGTGATTGATCCTGGGCATGGGGCGCATGATTTTGGGGCCAATCGGGGGGCGTTTTTTGAAAAGCATGTGGCGCTGGATATCTCGCGTCGGCTCGAGCGGTTTTTGCGTAAAAACGGGGTTCGGACGGTGATGACTCGGTCTACGGATCGTTTTATTCCTTTGGGCACGCGCGCAGAGATAGGGAACCGGCAAGGTCGGTCTATTTTTGTCAGCGTGCATGTCAACGATGCGACGCGCAGTGCTGCGGCTGGACTGGAAACATTTTATCATACCAGCGAAGGCCAGAAGCTGGCGGCGCTGGTCCAGCGAGAGATGCTTCGCAACGCCAGTCACGGAGGCAATCGCGGCGTCAAGTACGCCCGTTTCAAAGTATTGCGAGCGTCATCCCGGCCGGCGATTCTGGTGGAGGCTGGCTTTGCTTCGAATGCCGGGGATCAGCGCCGGTTGCGTGATCCTCGTTACCGAGAAGCCTTGGCCCAAAGCATTGGGGTGGGGGTTTTAAAATACCGCGGGTGAGGCGCTGATTGTTTTTGACCTATGATGGTGACCTCGGATCAGATGCGCGCGCTGGAGGCCACTGCTTTGGAGAATGGCTGGACGGAGGAGGCGTTGATGGAGGCGGCTGGCCGGGGGGTGGCGCAGGTGGTTCAGGCGGCGTTTCCTCAGCCTGCGGCGGTGGTGATTTTCGCGGGCAAGGGGCACAATGCGGGGGACGCGTGGGTTGCTGCGCGTTATTGGCTCGATTGTGGCTGGACGGTGGTGGTGCGCGGTTGTTTTCCATGTGCTGAGTGGCGTCCCTTGACGTTGGCCAAGTGGGCTCTGATTGCTGACCGTGTGGTGGGCGAGGTGCCGGCGACCGGCCGGTTACTGTTAATTGATGCCTTGCTTGGGTTGGGCGGGGGAGGCTCTCTGCGATCGCCCGTTCGCGAGGCCTGTGGTGAGCTCAACGCCTTGCGGCGGGCCCGTCATGCCATGACACTGGCGATGGATGGTCCGACTGGGGTTGATTTCGACACTGGGGAGGCGGACCCGGCGGCCGTGGTGGCCGATTTTACGGCCACGATAGCGGTGGCCAAGCGGGGATTGCTCGCGGACGGGGCGCTGGCCTGCACTGGGCGACTAGCCGTGGTGCCTGTTCCGGTTTTGACGCCGTCGCCTGACTGGGCCGGGGCGGGGGCTGGGGTGGTGCTCACCCCAGAGGTAGTGCGATCATGGCTTCCTGCCCCTGCTCCTTTTGATTTTCATAAAGGTCAGGCGGGGAGGGTTCTAATCATCGCAGGGTCTCGGGGTATGCTGGGTGCGGCCCGGATGGCTGCCGCGGCCGCCGTGTGCGGAGGGGCTGGGTTGGTCACGGTAGCCGTGAACGAGCTGATTCATGACGCCGCGGCGGCCGGTCTGGCGCCCGAGGTGATGGTGCATGGTTATCGTGACTGGAGAGAGTTGAGCGAGGTGGCAGCGGATGTGTTGGCAGTGGGGCCCGGCCTCGGGCTCAGTGCGAATGACAGCCTGGTCGAGTGGCTGGCGGGGGACAATCGTGCGGCGGTCATGGATGCGGATGCGCTCAACGCCATGGCGCGGTCGAGGCGGTCGGGAGGGCGAGTAGCCGTCATGGCGGAGAAGGCATTGGCCCGGGATAGATGCCTGCTGACGCCGCATCCTGGGGAAATGAAGCGGCTATTGGAAGCTTGGCAGCCGGATTTGCTGGGAGCGAGCCGGAGCGTGCAGGCTCAGGGATTTGCGGACGCGCAGCAAGTTACTTTACTTCTAAAAGGTGGGCGCACCGTGGTCGCAGCGCCTAGGTGTCCGCTGGCGTACAATACAACGGGTCACCCAGGCATGGCCAGTGGTGGCATGGGAGATGTGCTCACCGGCCTGAGCGCGGCATTGATGGCTCGGGGGTTGCAGAGTCGGGAAGCAGGAGGGGTGGGCTCGTGGGTGCTAGGCAGGGCGGCTGAGCTGGCATTGAGGGAGGGGGAGGAATCGCCCGACACTTTGCGGGCGACGGTGGTGCTATCCCACCTCGGCCGGGCCTTCACGGCCCTGCGCTATGGAATTATCTGATTTTATTCATTGCGACGTCCGCCGGTCAGCAGAGGGAGTAGATGCCAGAGCAAATATGCCAAGGATGTGAGGAAGGCAGCGACGTACGTCCAGCCTGCGGCTTTGAGGACTTTTTCCACGCCATTGGCTTCCTCCT
>JALRGB010000155.1 GCA_023253575.1 Verrucomicrobiales bacterium | reverse complement strand
CCCTTCAGCCAATACCGGCGGCAGCCGCCCCTCCTGGGCGCGCTCAACCACCACCGCCCGACCCGCCCCCTCCCGCAAAAGATACTGCAGTCCCGCCTCAACCCCGGAAAAACTCTCCTCCCCGCGGCCCGGCCAACGCACCACCACGCTCTGAATCTTCCCCGCCTCCCCCAATCCAAAATGAAGTGACTTCCCCGTCTGGCTCAAAAACCCTTCGCCCGCTTTGAGCACGCGAACCATCCGCTCGTCCCCCCCCAGCCGCACCGTGACCCGGCCGCCAATCGCATCGCGAACACCCCGAGTCGCCACCAGCCGGAAAGTCACCCAGTCCGCCGACTCTCCAGGCGCACGCCCGTCACAATGCGTGTTCTTCAAAAACCTCAACATCGGCGCCGTCCGGTTGGCCAGCCACAAATCAAGATCTCCGTCCCCATCCCAGTCAACCGGAACCACCGCCCGCGCATCATCGTCAAAATCAAATCCCGTCACCGCACTGGCGGTGGCAAATCGACCATCTCCCTGCCCCAAATTCAAAAAACACACATTTCGTTCATGCCCACTGAGGGAAAACCCGCGTTCCATCAACTCATCGACCGCGAGAATGGATCGACGATACGGCCCTTGCGGGTCTTTGACTTCGGCGATCCGCGTTGGATCAAGGGGCGATGACGACACGACCTGCCGCCAGACGACACTTCACAAATCATCGGGCTGCCGTCCCGTCACATAACCGTTGGCCACCACAATGTCCTCCCATCCGTCATGATCCACATCCGCCGGCATCGAGCCCCAGGCCCAGCGGCCCATCGTCGTACCCGACTCCACACTAGCATCACGAAATACCGGCCGACCGCGCCCACCGCCCCCCAAATACAAACTATTGCCCCGGGCCATCAACTGGAATTCCTCCACCACCCCCACCGGGTCGCCAAGACGAAATCGCGGCTGCCGCGTCACCCGGCTTCCAGCACTGGAAAACATGTTGCCGACATACACATCACGCCGGCCATCACGATCAAAATCCCCCGTCGCCGCTGACATGCCGAATCCCCCATCCTTTAACCCAATCTCCATCGCCACCTCCCTGAATCGAGCCCGACCCGACGGCACCAAGTCATTCAAATAGCACACATTGCGTCCGAAATCGTTGGCGACATACAAATCCTGATCCCCATCATCATCCAAATCATCCCACACCGCCGCAAAACTGAAACGCGAATTCCTGACCTCCAGTCCAGTCTCGGCCGTCGCATCCACAAATGAAAGCCACTGGCCGTCAGCCGCCGGACCTAGGTTCTTCACCAGATAATTGCCGCCTCCATTCTCCGCATTAAAATAGGGCACGGGGACCGCCAGTTGCGCCCCCTCCCGGGCATCTGCATGATAACGACAAACATAAATGTCGACATACCCGTTCTGGTCGTAATCAGCCGCCGCCAACGAGTACCCCGCCTGCGCCACCCGAGAACGAATGCGCGCCGTAAACCGTCCGGCCCCCGCATTCTCAAAAAAGACCAGCCCCGCGGGCATCGATGCCACAAGATCTTGATCACCATCATTATCAAGATCAATGAAAAGCGCCCCCTGCGTGGCGTCGAGAACTCCAAGGCCGGATTCAGCCGTCGCATCACGCAGTGTGCCGTCGGCATTTTGCACCAGTAACCGGTTCGGCAGCCCGCCATTCTGCGGCGAAAACACATCATCGCGACCGTCCCCATTCGCGTCACCAATGGCTAGCCCATGATGTCCGAATTTGAACATCCGGTTAAAAACCTCGATTTCCTGACGCCAATCGTCGGTGCCGCGAAGATACTGCCGGCGCACGGATTCGTCATGAGGCAGCACGGCATGGGTCGTGTCAACCCACAGCGGCGCCGGGGCCGTCCTCCGCGTCTCCTCATAGGCCTCCAGCCACACCTCCCCCACTACCGGCGCCTCCGCCGACCCCTGCCAGCGAATGCGCCACGTCGCATTGATCTCGAGCAGGCCGCCCTCCTCCGCCGTGCCAAAAATACCCGCATACTGCCGCGTTATCCGCTCTTCCTCCTTCACCTCAAACACCTTAAACTTCACCCGGGAAATCCCACCCGCCGCAAAAGCGCCACGCAACCGCCCCCACGCCCCGGCCACAGTCGTCTTCGACCCCTCCCCCTTCATCCGCCGGACCTCAAAACCAGACTGCCTCCTCTCAACCTCCATCCGCTCAGGCCTCAGCTCGTCAGACACTCCCCCCGCCGCCAGACCAAGCTCACCCCCATCCCCACCCTGCAAATCCTCTCCCAGTCGTTTTAATTCCGCTCCCACCACCTCAGCAAAAACTTCACTGCTCCATCCCTCCGCCCCCGGATCCGGCAACCCCTCGGCCCGCACCACCACCATAGCAAAAAAACACGCCATCCCACTGCCCCAAAGCTTGGAAAAAATGTGCGTCACCCGGTCAATGAAACGACACGTCAACGATTTGGCAAGTCCGGGCCTGCACCCAGCTTCGCCCCAATACCCTCTCCGCAGCCCGGTCAGGCTTCGCCCTCATCTGCCCGGACAGAAGGCCCACTCGATGACCGCGCGCGGTTTATTTGGAAGCAAGGCCGAAATACTCGCGGGCATTGCCGTAGCAAATGTCAGCCACCATGGAGCCAACGAGCGTGAAATCGCGGGGCACAAGGCCTTTTTCCATGTCATGCCCGAGCAACTGGCAGAGCAGTCGCCGGAAATATTCATGCCGGGTGAAACTGAGGAAACTGCGACTGTCCGTGAGCATACCGACGAACCGGCTCAGCAACCCGAGCTGGCTGACCGCCTCGAGCTGGCGCCGCATACCATCAAGCTGGTCATTAAACCACCACCCACTGCCCAGCTGCAGCTTACCAGGCCCCGGGCCGCTCTGAAAATTCCCCAGCATCGACGCCACCATTTCATTGTCTGAGGGATGGATGTTGTAAACAATCGTTTGCGCCAACGTGCCGCCACGATCAAGGCGGTCGAGAAACCGCGCCAATGACCGAGCATCACCGGGATTACCCATCGAATCACAACCGATATCAGGACCGAGTTGCTGCCAGAGCCGGGTATTCACATTCCGCAGCGGACCGTAATGAAACTGCTGGGTCCAGCCACTGGCATGGTCCATGACCGCCCCTTCATATAAAAAGGCGCTTTTGAGCAGGGCCGAATCGCTAGGCGACACCGCTACCCCAGACCGAACCGCTGCAAAAGCACGCTGAATCTCAGCGTCACTGTAGTCAGCCGCATAAAACGCGTCATTCCCGTGGTCACTCAGCCGGCATCCATGGGCCGCAAAAACATCGTGCCTCTTCTGCAACGCATCACGATACCCCGACCAAGAATCGCCAATACTCACGTCCGCCGCCGCCTCCAACCGGGCAATCCAAGCGTTGAGCACATCCGGCTGGTCAAACTGCATACCCCGGTCCGGCCGCCACGCCGGAAAAACACCCACCGGAAAATCCTCCGCCGCCGCACAAATACGATGAAACTCAAGGGTATCAGCCGGGTCGTCCGTCGTGCACAACGCCACCACCTTCGAATCGACACACAACGACCGGGCCGACATCGTGCGCAATTGTTCCTGGCTGGACTCCCAAATCGACCTCGCCGTCTGCGGCGAAAGCAGCTCGTCGATACCAAAATATCTTTTGAGTTCCAACGCACACCAGTGATACACCGGATTGCGCAGGCATTTGGGCACCGTCGCCGCAAAAGCCTCGAATTTCTCCCAGTCACTGGCGCCTCCGGTGATGCGATCCTCCGGAATACCATTGGCCCGCATCACGCGCCATTTATAATGATCTCCCGCCAGCCAAAGCTGCGTGAGATTGGTCCACTGCTTGTTTTCCGCGAGCTCGCCGGGAGGCAAGTGGTTATGAAAATCGAGAAGTGGCTGCGGGGCGGCCCACCGGTGGTAAAGCTCGACCGCGGACGGGGTGTCGAGCAGGAAATCGTCATGGATGAAAGCGTGGCTCATGGTGCTCATTGGGTAAAGCATCCACGAGCCCGCTCCATCTGGCAATGCCGGGCCGACCTCCGGTGAGTTATCTGGCCAGCGCCTTGCCCAGCAGCTCGTTCAGCCGCTTCACCATGTCCCGCGGGTCCTCGAGCAATCCTGCGGAGAGCAGCGAGTTGTCGAGCAGCTGGCGGGCAGCCAGACTGGCCAGTTCCGGCTGCGCCGTGCGGGCGACCGCTAAGCTTTTGACCATGGGATGACGCGGATTGATCTCGAGCTTCACTTTGACCGGCTCCACGTCTTGCTGCATAGCCCGCATCATCGACCGCATCTGGGCCGTTGGCGCGTGCTCCGGCGTGAGAGCAAGCACGGGAGCATCAACGAGCCGCGCACTTCCTGAAACCTCGGTAACCGCATCCCCAAGCGTTTCTTTGAGCCACGAACACAGCCCACTGACATCGTCATCAGACAACGGCGCCTCCGCCGAATCAACGGGGACGTCGTCGAGCTTGACGTTCTCACTCGTCACAGAGACCAGCTTCTTGCCGTCAAATTCACGCAGACTGGTGAAAACATAGTCATCAAGCGGCTCATACGCAAAAAGCACTTCCAAGCCGCGAGCCTTGAACGCTTCCAAATATGGCCCGGCTTCAATCGCCGCCCGGTTCGGCGCAATCTGGTAATAAATCGTATCCTGACCGTCCTTGAGCCGCGTCACATAATCAGCCAGCCCCGTCATCTTCCCCGGATCAGACAGTGACGACTCAAAACGTAGCAGCTTGGCCAGACTGTCGCGATGACGGAAATCATTGGCCACCCCCTCCTTGATAAAACGCGCGAAATCCTTGTAAAACGCCTCGTATTTTTCCGGCTCCTCGGATCCCTGCTGCTCCAGCAACTTGAGTACGCGGCCCGCTATCACCTCACCCAACTTGCGCACCAAGGCGCTGTCCTGCATCGTCTCGCGGGAAATATTCAATGGCAAATCCTCGCTGTCGACGACCCCACGCAAAAACCGCATCCACTCAGGCAGGAAATCAGGCGGCTGCGCGTCAATCAAAACCCGTCGACAATACAACGCCACTCCCGGCTCGGTCTGGCCAAAACCAAATTTCTCCGAATTCTCGGTCGGAACAAATAACAACGCATTGATCTGCAACGGCGCATCCGCCGCAAAATGCAGACGGAACCGCGGCGCATCCCACGCCTTACACGCGAATTTGTAGAATTCATCATACTGCTCATCCGTGACTTCGTTTTTCGATTTCAGCCACAACGCCTCGACTGTATTGACGCGCTCGCCGTTGAGCAGGATCGGGAATGGGACAAAACTAGAATATTTCTCGAGAATCCGCTTCACCGTCGCCGCTTCAGAAAAATCATGAGCATCGTCTTTGAGCTCAATGACAATCCTAGCGCCACGCGACTGACCGGGCGCCTCGTCGATGGTATAACCCGTGGCCCCATCGCTGGTCCAGACTAGCCCGTCACCGTCCGAACCGGACGAACGCGTAAAGACGCGCACTTCCTTGGCCACCATGAAAACTGAATAAAAGCCAACGCCGAATTTACCAATCAAACTGCCCGGAGTACTGCCACCGCTTTCCTTGAGCGATTGAAGGAACGCCTTGGTCCCCGAATGAGCAATCGTGCCCAAATTACGCTCGAGTTCCTCCCGAGTCAGACCCGTGCCGTGATCAGCAATCGTCAGCGTGCGGGCGGTCTCATCCGTCGTGATCGATATCTCCAGCGGAAGCTCAGGATCGTGAATGGTCCCGCTGCTGGCTAGCTGGGCATGACGCAACTTCTCCAACGCATCAGAAGCATTGGAAACAAGCTCGCGAATGAAAATTTCGCGGTCGGTGTAGAGCGAGTGGATAACGATGTCCAGCAGCTGCCGGACCTCAGCTTGGAACGGCTGATGGGTGGGTGTAGTCATAGTGTGAAAAATGGAAATGAGAGGAATATGACATAGCAGGCACCGCCCGCCTGTCAAAAGCGAGTGACCAGCTCGATTTCACGAAATGCCCCATCACCAGACCTCCCCCCACTTTGAACCAAACCATGCACCGCAGATGATGGCCGGCAGCCGAAGAGAAGACGCCAGCCCGGACGACACGTTCCGACCAGAGCGGCGCGATCACGGCACTTTCCCAGCCAGCCCCTACTCTCCGCGACAAAAACCGAGCACCACGCCCAAGGGCGCTTCCCCGCCGCCCGGAAACAGCATGACCGTGTCCGGATCCAGACGGTGAGACTCCATCACCCGTGCCACAACATCTGGATTCTAAGCAGGGAAGACACCCAAGGCGTCGCCAGCCCCATCGCTGGAGCCGGAGCCTTCCATGAAGAAGGCTATGTGATGTACTTTTAAAGCAATTTCCTTGCCGTTTGGCCGTACAAGGGTCGGGAATCAGGCCGCATTTGTACATTTTCCACGGCGCCTACTTGCTCGAAACAGCATTCACACCACAATCGCCCCTCGCGCCGGCCGGGACAGAGTCATCCCCGCCCGCGCCGTCATCCGGACCCCGGTCATCACACAGTCTTAAAAATCAACCACCGCCATGACAAATCCGAAATCAGCATCGCTGGCCGTGCCTGTCGCTTCAAGAT
>JALRGB010000227.1 GCA_023253575.1 Verrucomicrobiales bacterium | reverse complement strand
GGCGAGGGGGCCGTCGTGCTGGGTGGGTTTTCCTTTTCTTGAGGGCTTGGGTAAAATTCTTTCGCGGGAGGTTGATTGCTACGTATAGCGTGAAGACGTCTTTTTTTCCTCCCGTGACTTTTATTCCACCCTTGTCGATGGCCGATCGCCAGCCGTTGCTTGAACCTTCCTTGTTGCTCAACGCGTATGCGTCGGGGATTTTCCCTATGGCGATGGAGACGGGGGAGTTGGGGTGGTTTTCACCGGATCCGCGCGGGATCATTCCATTGGACGATGGATTTCATATTCCGCATGGGTTGAAGCGCACTTTAAAAAAAGAGCCATTTGAGATTCGGATGAACACGTCATTTGCGGATGTCATGCGCGGGTGTGCGGACCGCCGCGAGACGTGGATTGATGACACGATTTACAAGAGTTATGTGCGACTCCATTATTTGGGGCATGCGCATTCGGTGGAGACGTGGCAGGCGGGCCAGTTGGTGGGTGGATTGTATGGAATTGCTTTGGGCGGGGCGTTTTTTGGCGAGAGCATGTTTAGCCGGGCTACCGACGCCTCGAAAGTCGCTTTAGTGGTATTGGTGCACCGGTTACGGGAAAGGGGGTTTTCGCTGTTGGACACGCAGTGGACGACGGCGCATTTGCGGCAATTTGGAGCTGTGGATATTCCCCGGCGTGATTATCTGGCCAGATTGCGACGGGCGCAGGGACTGGACGTGACGTTCATCTGATGGCGCGGTTGACGGGGATGCGCGGGGATGCGCGGCGAAGGGGAGAGCCATCTTACCAATCAAGGGTCAGACTGGGTTTGGTTTCGCGGAGGATCTGGACGAGGCGGGATTTTTCTTCGGGGCGGAGGTGGTTGGCGAGTTGGAGGGGGTCATGGTGGACGAGGGCATCGTGCAGGAGGCGCGCGATTTCCTGATGTAGGAGCGTTGGCAGGGCGTCGAAGGATGGGGAATAGACGAGGTAGCTGCAGCGATTTTTGAAGAGGCGGCTGCCGAGGTGCAGGGTTTTGAGTGATTGACCGGCGTGGTCGCGGGGCGCGGTTTTGGTGAAGTCGGCGACGAAGGCGGGTGATCCTGAGACCCCTTCTGGGGAGAGCGGTGTTTCGTCGACGAAGAGCATGTTTTTGACGAGGCGGGTGGCTTCGTGGGTGATGATGCGGCGGGTGGAATCGCCGGTGCTGGCATCGGGCAGTTCCCGGCGCATGGCCTCGTCGCGATGCAGGGCTGAGTCGACGGCGTAGTGGGCCTGAGTCATCAGGGTATGCAGGTTGATTTGGTGTTCGAGCACCATCAAGGCGACCAGATCGCTTTGATCGACGAGGTAGCGTGAGACGTCGAAGTGGCGGGTCAGGCTGGTGAGATTGGCACCGGCGTCCATATTGAGGTTGGCGCCTTGCGGGGTTTCGGTGGCGATGGCATTGCCGAGGTGGCGCATGGGGTCATGGTGGCCGGTGACGTACCAGCCGCCCCATCGTTGTTCGAGTGGGCTGTGGTGGCCGGTGAGTTTAGTGCCGGCGGTGAAGATGGGATTTCCTTGGGCGTCGGGGTAGACTGAGCGGATCATGAGTCCTGGGATGTTTCCGGTCATGGGACCGGCGTGGCAGCTCAGGCATTCCTGATCGCGGACGATGGTGGGGTGGCGGCGCGGCGTCTGGGCGGCAGCAAGGGGATCGGGTGGAGGAGGGCGATGCAGGAGGTAAAAGACGGCGCCGACCTGGGGGTCCATGGCGGTGAGTTCGATGTCTCCCCCGGGCACCCAGCCGACGTAAACCTCGTCATTAAAGTAGAGTGCGCGCGGGCTGGACGGGCTGATCAGGCTGCGTTGCAGACTGGTTTTGGAAAAAACGAGCACTTGGGATGATTCCGGCACGCGCAGCGCTGCCAAGACATCGCGCAGCCAAGAGAGTTCGGTGGTGGCATCGAGCTGCAGGTCGCCGCTTTCTAGATTCTGTTTCAGACGGGTTACGGGATCGGTGAGAGGGGTCGTCCAATAATTGATTGGCTCGCGTTCGTACGGTTCCGCGCCGATGGCTAGCGTAGCCAAAGCGAGGGCGAGAGTTATTGTGACGGCCTGACCCATCCGACCGGGCCTGAGGTAGATGGTGGCGCATCGCGGCAAAAGAGGCATTCTTAAGCATGCCGGCAGTGGCGCCAATCTCCAAGCGTGTCCTTGATTTTGCGGGCCTGACGTGGCCATGCGGCATCTTCTGATGGGTGGTGGGGGGCGAGTATTTACTGCTTCCGCTTTCCAATTATGGGGTAGAGTCCGCCTCCTGCCATGAAAGTCACACCGCGCGAAAAGGAGCGATTGCGCACCGTCTGCGCCTTGTTGCGCGAGGCGGAGAAACCGGTGCGGATCATGCGTGCGCTGTTGTGGTCGCCGGAGGTGAGAGCAGGTTTTTTCGCATCCAAGGCCCGGGAGCTTCCGGTGGTGGAATACCCGCGTTTTGATGCGGAGCCGACGCTGGCTCGGGTGGCGGAGGCGCGGCGATTGATTGTGGCGGACACGACGATTGACCGCTGGTTGTTGCGGTTATGTGAGACGGTCGCGGGTGGGGCCCGCATGTTGGCGGGGCTGGGGCGGCCTGAATTTCATGCGGAATCGCGTCGATTGTTCGGGGTGCCGAGTGATCCTTTGCCGGACGAGAGCACGACGTCTCTGGGGTTGGCGCTGCGGTTTAACGAAGTGTTGGACCATTTGGACACGAGTGTGTTGGTGCCGAGTGGGGAGGATGTTTTGCGGGCGGAGGATGTGGCGGGAATGATGCGTGAGGCGGTGGCGGAGATGTTTGGGGAGGAGGCCCCGCGGGTGCGGGTGGTGCGTGATTTAATGACGCGGGCGTTAGCTGGATCGCAGCGGATCCGTGTCCGCAAGGGGTCGATTTTTTCGCGCAAGGAGGCGGAGCAGTTGATTCAGCATGAAGCGGGGATTCATATTGTGACCTCGTTGAACGGGCGGGCGCAGCCGGATTTGGTGATGTTGGGGGCGGGGCATCCGGGCACGACGCGCACGCAGGAAGGGCTGGCTGTTTTTGCTGAATTTATTACGGGAGCGATGGATCCGCACCGGCTGCGGCGGTTGGCGGACCGGGTTTTCGCTATTCAGATGGCGATTGGCGGGGCGAGTTTTCTTGATATTTACCGTTATTTCCTAGATCGGACGAGTGATGAAAACCGTGCGTATGATGCGGCGTGGAGGGTATTTCGCGGAGCACCGCTGGAGGGTGGGTACCCGTTGACGAAGGACATCGTGTATTTGGACGGGTTGTTGCGGGTCCACAGTTTTCTGCGGAGCACGGTGAGTGCGGGGCGGGCGGATGTGTTGCGACTGCTTTTTTGCGGCAAGCTGGATCTGGATGATATTCCGGCCTTGGGACAGCTGGCCAGTGCGGGGCTGGTCAAGCTTCCGCGTTTTGTGCCGCCATGGGCTGCGGATCCGGGGTATCTCTTTAGTTATCTGGCGTTTTCAAGTTTTTTGAACACTGTTGATTTGAAGAAAGTGAGTAGCCGGTATCGCGAAATGCTGGCGGATGTGCCGGTGGTTCGGCTTTAGGGTTGGGAGTTACGGGTGGAGGTTGGTGGCTGGGGATGGTGGAGGGGCCTGGGAAGGGGGGCGTTCCATGACGTGTGGATGGAGTCATCATCCAAGGCGGCGAGGTGGAGGTGGCGGGACGGAGCGGGAAAGGCGACTGAACGGTGATATCCGGGATCGTAGTGGAGCAGGAGCAATGACTGGACCAGCTGGTGCCACTGGCTGGTGCGCGCGAGGTTTTGCCAGGTTTCGACTTGGGAGCGTGAGTGAGGACCGATGAGGGTGGGCAGCAGGCTGACGAGTGTTTCCGGGTGGCGGACGAAGTGGTCGTAGTCTTGAGTGAGGGCGAGTACTCGTGATTCGATGGGGGCGGTGATTTCGGTGACGCGACCGGCCATCATTTGTTGCCAGAGTGGGGGCGGGATTTGCAGGCGACCGACGCGGCGGCTTTCTGCTTCTACGAAGATTTCTTGTGATGGGTTGGTGCGGTGGAGTGTGTCGCAGAGGAGGGATTCGAAGAATTTCTGAGTGGGTTGCGGGCGGTCGGGTTCTTGACCGAGGAGTGAGCCGCGGTGACCGGCGAGGAGTTCGAGGTTGAGGACGTTGGCGCCCTGACGGGCGAGCCACTGGAGCAGTCGGGTTTTGCCGACGCCAGTGAGGCCGGTCAGCACGTGGAACCGGCGTTGAGCGCAGAGCGTTTGTAGATCGATGCCTACTTGGTGGCGATACGCCCTCCAGCCGCCTTCGAGTACGGTCGCTTTCCAGCCGATCTCGCGCATGACGAGGGAGAAGCTACGCGAGCGCTGGCCACCGCGCCAGCAGTAGAGGAGCGGCTGCCAGTGTCGTGGCTGGAGGGCGCACCACCCTTGCAAATGGGCGGCAATGTTGGCGGAGACGAGGGCGGCTCCGAGTCGTCGGGCCGCAAAAGTATCTTGAGCGTAGAGAGTGCCGACCTGAATTCTTTCGGCGTCGTTGAGGACGGGCAGGTTGATGGCTCCGGGCACGTGATCATCGGCAAACTCGGAGGGTGAGCGCACATCGATGACCGCACTATATCCGCCACGGCGGATGGCATCGGCAGTTCAGGTTGTGAGGTGGATCGATTGGGGCATGCCTCAGAAACTGATCGGAGCGACTCGATGCATCGGCGGTATCGGGTGGCGGGTCAACCCTAGGCTTGTCTGCGGGGGTGGGGCGATGGGGGCTGTGGGTGGGTTTAAACGAAGGGCATGACCTTTGAAGCGATGAAAGTGACGACGAAGCCGACCAGCGAGACGGCGGTCAGCATGACTGTCCATGAGCGGAGTGTTTCTCGTTCGGTGAGGCCGCCGAGGCGGGAAACGACCCAGAACCCTGAGTCATTCATCCATGAGCATGTCATTGCGCCCCAGCCGATGACGAGGAAAATGTAGAGCGCGTGGAACGGCAGGGCCATGTTCTCCAGCATGGGGGCGATCATGGCGCTGGTGGTGAGCATGGCCACGGTGGCGCTGCCTTGGGCGATGCGGATGATGAAGGCCACCGCGTAGGCGAGGACGAGCAGGTTGAGGTTGCTGTCGGCAGCGACAGATTGAATGGCGTCGCCTACCCCCACGCTGCGCAGCATGAAGCCGAAGGCGCCACCGGCGCTAGTGATGAGAATGATAACTGCGGCGGTCTCGATCGGAGGTCCCATTAGTTTTTCCATGGTGCGCAGTCCATAGCCGCATTGGCGCGCCATCAGGACCAGAGCGATCGCCGCGCCGATGCCCAGCGCAATATTTTTATCTCCGATGAAGTCGATGTATTGCCGCAGCGAGGCAAAGGTATCCGCGCCTCCCAAGCTGCTGATTACGTTTTGGGCCCAGCCGGCGCCCAGTTTGGCTGTATCGGCGGTGACTTTGAAGAATGAGGCGCCACTGATGAGCAGGATGGGTAGGAGGACGGGGGTGAGTGAGGCGGTCAGGCTGGGTAGTTCGCTTTCGTTTTTGTCGACTAATTTTCGCAAGTCTTCGAGGGAGGTGCCTGGAGTATCGCGGAGCGGGACGACGATGCGGCGGTTGATCCAGACGCAAACGAAGAAGCCGATGGTGGCGGGGATCAGGCCACCCACGATGCCGACGAGTATGGAAAATCCGACATCGACCTTCAGATTGGCCACCATGG